>NZ_JBVCWP010000043.1:0-19917 GCF_057460485.1 Boseongicola sp. | reverse complement strand
TGTCGAGAAGTCTGTCGTAGATATCGGGCATCACCAAACCGTCCCGCACTGCCTTGTCGCCTTCTGCTTCCATCGTGAGGATGCTTGCGGATCGCTCAGCCACAGCGTCAATCCCGTCGAAGGGCGCCGCGACGACGCCGTCCCGGTCTGCAACGATCATATCGCCTGTTTCCACGCGCTGTGCGCCGATATTCACCGGCAAGCCTGCCGTGCCGGGACCTTTTTCGTAAGGTGTTGCGGCAACCGAGCCTGCGCACCACACAGGCATTCCAAGCGCAATCAATCCGGTCACATCGCGCACCGGACCATCGGTTATCATCGCCGCCACGCCTGCGTTCCTCATCATACCAGCAAGCGAGTCACCGAAAGCTGCGCAGCCTTGGTGGCCGTCAAAGGCATGCACCACCACGTCGCCTGGCGTTGCGATGCGTTTCACTGCATGCAGCGACAACAAATCCGCAGCCCCCGGTCCAGACCGTCAATGCCGGTCCACAGACGGCCGGCGGCAGAGCGGGGTCCAGATGCCGGATGTGCTAGAAAGCGCGCCGCGTCCGTTCATTGCGTCCGACACGACAGCCGTAGGCACACCGGTGAAGGCTTCGATCTGCGCCTCAGAGGGGCGTCGCGACGGGCGTTTGATCGTGAGAAGCGGCGGACCTTCGTACATGGGATGGTCTCCTTAGCGAACAGACTCGATCGGGCCTTCGGCGCTGCCGGTGATGAACTGAGTAAGATAGGGATCTCCACTGTTGTCCATTTCCGCCACAGGGCCGGTCCAGCGGATTTTCCCGCCATGTAGCATTGCAACCTTGTCGGCAATCGCGCGTACGCTGCTCATATCATGTGTGATGGTAATGGCCGTGGCGCCCATTTCGACGACAATTTCGCGGATCAGTTCGTTGATGACACCTGACATGATCGGATCAAGGCCGGTGGTTGGCTCGTCAAAGAAGATGATCTCGGGCTCGGCGGCAATCGCGCGGGCAAGGCCAACGCGCTTTTGCATGCCGCCCGACAGTTCGCCGGGAAACTGATCCGCCACATCTGGCGTCAGCCCGACGCGGCGCAGCTTCTCGATGGCAATCTCGCGGGCCTCGTCTTTAGGGCGCTTCTGCGATCCGCGCAAAAGGCGGAAGGCGACGTTTTCCCAGACGTGCAAACTGTCAAACAGCGCGCCGCCTTGAAACAACATGCCGAACCGGGCCAGAAACGTATCACGCTCGGACGAGCCCTGGCGAAGCTGCGTCACATCCTGCCCCTCGACCATGATCTCGCCCTTATCAGGCGCAATAAGTCCCAGAACGCTTTTCAGGCACACCGATTTGCCGGTGCCCGAGCCGCCGATAATCACCATGCTCTCGCCTGTGGGGATCACCAGATCGACGCCCCGAAGAACCTCTTTTGACCCGAAGGCTTTATGAACACCGCGAAGTTCGATCATCCTGCGAAAAACATCTCTGTTAGTATGAAGTTTGCGCCAAGGATCAGCACGCTCGCCGCCACAACCGCGCCTTTGGTGGCCGCACCCACACCCGCAGCACCGCGCTGCGACCGCATGCCGAAATAACAGCCCATCAATGCCGCAATGAACCCAAAGACTGCGCCTTTGGACAG
Source organism: Boseongicola sp. (assembly GCF_057460485.1). Lineage (NCBI taxonomy): Bacteria > Pseudomonadati > Pseudomonadota > Alphaproteobacteria > Rhodobacterales > Paracoccaceae > Boseongicola > Boseongicola sp. The sequence goes on along the minus strand of NZ_JBVCWP010000043.1, from coordinate 18,303 downwards.
GGATGACACGATGTCGACCCATTCAAGAAAGTCGATGGTATTGGTCAGATAGGTCGAGGCATTGAAGCCAAGACGGTTCACGCCGACCAGAAACCCGCCCATGATCCCGATGGTGTCGCCAACTGCGACCAGCACCGGCATAACCACGGTGGCGGCCAGTACGCGCGACAGGGTGAGGTATTTCATCGGATGGGTTGAAAGCGTCACCAATGCGTCGATCTGCTCGGTCACTTTCATCGTTGCGATCTCGGCGGCGACGGAAGACGTGACGCGCGCGGCGATCATCAGGCCCACTAAGACGGGGCCCAACTCGCGCACCATACCGATGGCGACGATCTGAGGGACGACAGCTTCGGCCGAGAAGCGCGCGCCGCCTGCGAAAATTTGTAACGCCAAAGCGCCGCCGGTGAAGATTGTGGTCAGCCCGACAACCGGCAGCGAATTCCAGCCAATTTGTAATAGCTGCACGCCAAATTCACGCGGATACCACGGCGGACGGGCCAGATGGCTGATCGTGTCGAAGGCGAAGATCGCCACACGGCCGATAGCGGCCAAAGCGCCCAGGACAAACGCCCCTATCGCGGCTAGAAACCTCACTATGCGCCCTCGTATCGGCGCGCATAGCGATGACCAAGCGAGGTCAGAATTTCATAGCCAATCGTGCCTGCGCACGCGGCAAGATCATCGACGCTTTGATGCGTGCCTAAAACGTCCAAAGTGTCCGGCACCTCGTCCAGATGGGTCACGTCGACGGTAATAAGGTCCATCGAAACACGCCCCACAACGGGGCAAGCCACGTCGCCTGCATAAATCTGCGCGCCTTGGCCCATCGAACGGATCAGCCCATCGGCGTAACCCGCAGAAATCGTCGCAATCTGGCGTTCGATATCGGCTTCCCACGCGTTGCCATACCCAACCGTTTCAAACGGGCGCACGGTGCGTGTCTGAACGACCGGGACCGACAGACGCACAACAGGCGTCGCTTCGGTGAACGGCAAGCCGCCGTAAAGCCCGATGCCCGGACGCACGAGCTCGAAATGATATTCCGGGCCGAGCAGAAGTCCGCCAGTCGCGGCCAAAGATCGCCGCGCGACACCTTCGGTCATCTCGACAAAGGCCCGCAACTGTTGGTGGTTCATTGGATGATCGGGCGTGTCGGCGCAGGCCAGATGCGAGATCACCAATCTTGGCCCCGCCGCCATCAGATCGCCGCGCAAAGCCGCCCAGTCGTTGGGCTCCATCCCTAGTCTGTTCATTCCGGTGTCAAGCTGCACACCAAAGGCGTGCCCCGGCGTTTCAGAAAAATGACGTGCCACCTGTTCGGGGCTGTTCAGCATTGGGATCAGATCTGCTGAATGTAACGCGTCTCCGTCCCCCGCCATATGGCCGGAAAACACGTAAATATCGGCGCCGTCGTCCACCACATGACGCAGGGCCACGCCTTCGCCAGCCAAGGCCACAAAAAAGCTGCGTACGCCTTGTGCCGTCAGCCTTCGCGCAACACGGGCGACATCAAGACCGTAGGCGTCTGCTTTGACGACCGCTGCGGTTTCGACATGATCCGCAGACATCGCGTCCAGCGCCCGCCAATTGGCGGCCACGGCGTCAAGATCGATGAAAAGCTCTGCTGCACCCATGGATATGGGTTTCCGACAAGGGGCGGGGCGGGTCAAGGGAAAAGCCAGCGTCAGACCCCGGCTGAAAACTCCACCATCAGATAGAATTGGCCAAACGTGGCCAAACTTGCGCGCTCTCAAAAAGGCGCCGAGCATCCAGACCAATGGCATAGCGCCAAATGCGAGCACCCAATAAGTGATAGAAAACATGATCCAGGGATCGTCTCGGATAACCAAAACAAGCACCACGATCACCGCGAGCGGGTAAAACAATGCGGTGGCAACAAGGATTTGCCGAGCACCAGCAGTGCCTTGCGTATCGTTCATGGAACCCTTTCCTTTAACGTTAAAGGAGTTTTCCGCTCGCGCCGTAACTTTTCGCCTATGAGACAGTCGACGTCCGGGTTCAGATGATACGACGCCTAAGCGGCCTCCAGCGGACCTGCCAACTCAATCACAGGTTTACGCGGCACCGTTATGGGGAAGTCTTTCCAATCGCGCATCTTTCAACATGATCCGCAGCCTGAAAAGGGGTGAGAACTCGCCTTAGCGCATGCGTGGCACGCGGTTCTCGAAGTATCACGAATAGGCAAAATCGGTGCCTTGCGTAACGATATCGTAAAACGCTTTGACATCCGCACGCGTCTCAAGACAAAGCGCCATTGCCTCAGCTATGGCGACCACGTGTTCGGCGACCAACGTCTCATAAACTAGCTTCATGAGATTGCCTGACCCGGACGGCCCACATTGATGGATCATCTCACTGCAGGCCTTCAATGCGGCCCGCAACATCGGCAATGGACTGGCCCGCGGTGACGCCAAACTCCGACACGAACGCGGCGACCGCCACTGCGCTTGGATTGAAGACAAAGACGCTGCCCGGAAATGTTGCCGTCAGCTTGGCCGTCGTCGGCATCCCCATCGCACCGTGCCCGATAGATCCTTAGTTCATGACGTTTCCCCCTGAAAAACGTCGGCCTCTTAGAATCCGACGTCGCCGCCACCACTGCCACCACCGTTTTGCTGCCACGGCTTCACCAGATTGCCAAAGCGCGTAAATCGCCCCTCAAAGCTAAGCTCTACCGTGCCAATCGGTCCGTGACGCTGCTTGCCAATGACAATCTCGGCGCGTCCGTGTAGGCGCTCCATCTCTTCTTGCCACTTGCCCATGGCTTCCAGTTCGTGATCGCCGGGCTTTTCGCGTTCCTTGTAATATTCCTCGCGGAACACAAACATCACGACATCGGCGTCCTGCTCGATTGAACCCGATTCCCGTAGGTCCGACAGCTGAGGCCGCTTGTCTTCGCGGTTTTCCACCTGACGCGATAACTGCGACAGCGCGATCACCGGAATATCCAATTCCTTGGCAATCGCCTTCAAACCTTGGGTAATTTCAGAGACTTCGTTGACCCGGCTGTCTTTGGCCGTCGCGGGCCGCACAAGCTGTAGATAGTCCACGATCAACACATCAAGCCCGTGTTCGCGCTTCAAACGCCGCGCGCGCGCCGCAAGCTGGCTGATTGGCAGGGCAGGCGTGTCGTCGATATAAAGCGGGCAGGCTTCCAGCGATTTGGCGGCCTCGACAAAGCGGCGGAATTCGGTTTCAGTCATATCGCCGCGCCGGATCTGTTCTGACGGGACTTCCGATGCTTCGGACAGAATACGCGCCGCCAATTGCTCTGCCGACATCTCAAGCGAATAGAACCCCACAACACCGCCATCGACCGCGCCTTCGGTTCCGTCCTGTCGTATGCCGCGCTTGTACGCCTTTGCTATATTGAACGCGATGTTCGTCGCCAGCGACGTCTTACCCATCGATGGACGCCCGGCAAGGATCAGCAAGTCAGACTTGTGCAAACCGCCCAGTTTCTTGTCCATATCCGTCAGGCCGGTTGAGACGCCTGACATCCCGCCTTCGCGCTGATAGGCGGCGTTTGCCATGTTAACAGCGTCCGTTACCGCGCTGAGAAAGCTTTGAAATCCCTGATTGACCTGTCCAGCCTCGGCCAGCTTGTAAAGCGCCTGTTCGGCCTCAACGATCTGTTCGCGCGGCTCTGACTGCACTTCGACGCGGGCCGCTTTGTCCGAAATATCGCGGCCTAGATCCATCAGCTTCCGGCGGATGGCAAGATCGTAGATCATCTGTGCGTAATCACGGGCGGCGAAAGACGAGATCGCCGCTCCGGCAAGCCGTACGAGGTAATTGGCGCCGCCCAACTCTTTCATGCCGGGATCGTCTTCCAAAAACGCCTTCAGCGTTACGGGTGAAGCCAGCGCGTTCTTTGCGATTCGCGCGGAAGCGATCTCGTAGATTCGCGCATGTACCGGGTCATAAAAGTGGGTTTCGTTGATCACTCCGGCGACCCGATCAAACACATCGTTGTTGGTCAGGATCGCGCCCAGAAGCTGCTGTTCAGCCTCGATATTATGGGGCGATGTCTCGGTCTCGCCCACGTCTTTTTCGCCCGTTCGGATCGTTGCGATCTCGTTCATCCTGCCCTCGTCCATAAGGTCCCCACCGTGTCCATTTGGCATACGCTTAAAGGGCAGGCGGCGTCTATCTGGATATCATGTGGACAGCCTGTGGACGCTTTGGGAGCCACACTATATTGCGATGAGCGGGGGGCTTACGTCAACATAGTGTGAAATTTGCGCGAAATTAATTTCCCGCGCGTGCGTCCTGCCAACGTCGAGGTGCGCGCAGAAACGTCTCGACTTCGCGGAGTGTTTCGTCGTCAAAAGCTTCGCTGTCGCGCGCTTCTTTCAACACGTCCCACCAGGTGCACAGGTGATGCAATTGCACCCCGTGATCGGCTAGCGTTTGGATGGTCTCGGCGAAGATGCCGTAGTAAAAAATCACCGCCGTATGTCCGCAGGTCGCGCCCGTTTCGCGGATCGCATCCACGAACGACAGTTTTGAGCCGCCGTCGGTCGTCAAATCCTCGACCAGCAGCACGCGATCGCCTTCTGACATCACGCCTTCGATGCGTGCATTGCGCCCGTAACCCTTTGGCTTCTTGCGCACATACGTCATTGGCAATGCCATGCGTTCGGCCACCAAAGCCGCAAATGGAATGCCCGCAGTCTCGCCGCCCGCGATATTGTCAAACGCCTCGTATCCGGCGTCGCGCATCACTGTAATGGTCATAAAATCCATCAAAGTTGAACGAATGCGCGGGTAGGAAATCAGCTTCCGGCAGTCAATATACGTCGGCGACGGCAGTCCCGAGGCAAGCGTGAACGGTTCGCGCGCATTGAAATGCACTGCGCCAATTTCCAACAACATGCGCGCTGAAAGCCGCGCAATCTCGTCTCTGTCCGGATACCCCGAAGGAATCATTTGGCCGCTCCGTCTTTTGGGGCGCGCATGGCGCCCGGTTCGTCAATACTATGCCGTGACCCGCCAATAAAGCGGTCGTCCCGGATCGAAAACCGTCACTGGCCCAGCGCCCGTCTCAATTTCGGCCGGCCGGCTAATCGCCGCGCCCTTTTCAAGCGTGATGGTGTCTTGGTTCACCGGCAGGCCATAGAATTTCGGCCCGTTAACCGAGGTAAACGCCGCCAGCCGGTCCAGGGCATCTGCACCCTCAAAGACCTCAGCAAGACACGACAGCGCAACAGGGGCTGTGAAGCATCCCGCACATCCGCAGGCGTTTTCCTTGGTATCCGTCGCGTGCGGCGCAGAATCCGTTCCCAGAAAAAACCTTTGATCCCCGCTGGTTGCGGCCCGCACCAAAGCCTCGCGATGACTTTTGCGTTTCAGGATCGGCAGGCAATAATAATGGGGTCGGATACCGCCCACAAGCATATCGTTCCGGTCCAACATCAAATGCTGCACCGTTATTGTCGCGGCCAGATCGTCGCCACCGTTGCTGGCGTAGGCGGCAGCTTCCGCAGTCGTGATATGCTCCATCACGACGCGCAGACCGGGCGTCGCGCGCCGGATCGGGTCAAGCACTTCGTCGATGAACACCGCCTCGCGGTCGAAGATGTCGATCTCCGTGCGCGTCACTTCTCCGTGGACACAAAGCGGCAGACCGATCTCAGCCATCCGTTCCAAAACCGGGCGCACAGTGTCGAAATTCGCAACCCCGCTTGCAGAATTGGTCGTCGCACCCGCTGGATAAAGCTTCACCGACTTGACCAGACCGCTGGTATGCGCGGCTGCCACATCCTCAGGGTCGGTCGTCTCGGTTAGGTAGAGGGTCATTAACGGTTCAAACACGACCCCCTCGGGCAACGCGGCCAATATCCGGTCCCGGTACGCCGCCGCCTGATCAGCTGTCACCACCGGTGGCACAAGATTGGGCATGACAATCGCGCGAGCAAAATGACGGGCGGACCAGGGCAAAACCCCCTCCATCATTGCCCCGTCGCGCAGGTGCAGGTGCCAATCATCAGGGCGGGGGATCGTGAGGCGTTTGGTCATGGCCATGATTTAGCCCAAGCCGTTTCCAAGCACCAGTGTCGAGACGTTCGCCTAATTAATAAGCAGCTCGCCAGAATTTTGCGCCCGGTCAACGAAGATTTGACCCGATTGATTGCGACCGCTGGTCGGGCCGTTAGAGTTCATGAAGAAACAGGCAAAAATTACCATGCTCGATACGTACATCCCCATTCATCAGCGCAGCAAAGGCACCGCTCGGGTCGTGCTTGGGCACGATGGGGCTGTGGTCGATTTGTTCCAACAAGGTTCTGCAAAAGCCATTCTGCCGCGCGTCCACACAGACGTGCCCGAGGTTGTTTTTCTGAATACATCTGGCGGCCTTACAGGTGGGGATCGCCTATCTTTCTGCCTAGATATCGCTGACGAAACAACTGTTATGGCGGCCACGCAAACAGCTGAACGTGCCTACGCAAGCAGTGGTGGATCAGCCGAAGTTGACGTTGATATCCGCGTTGGGTCAGGCGCGTTCTGTCTTTGGATGCCACAAGAGACGATCCTATTTGAGAGCGCGTCTATGCAGCGGAAAACTCGCGTCACGTTGGCCGAAGGCGCGCGATATCTAGGCGTAGAAACGCTTGTTCTTGGCCGCGCGGCGATGGGTGAGGTGCCGCGGAACCTCGACTTTAGCGACCTGCGGCAGGTCTTTTTGGACGACAGCGTGCCGCTTCACGCTGAACACATCGCCCTGACGTCCAACACTCTTTTAAGCCGTGAGAATCGAGCAGGGCTCGCTGGCAACACGGTGTTCGCCAGCTTGGTTTATGTCGCTTCGGACGCACAAGACCACCTCGAACACGTTCGTCGAATTGCCAATGCAACCGCTGTAGTCAGCGCCTGGGGAAACCGGCTTTTGGTGCGCGTCGAGGGGTGTGATAGTTGGGATGTTCGACTTACTTTAGTGCCTATTATCAAAGCGTTGGGCGTCAATCACGTGCCGCGCGTCTGGCAAATCTGAACGGAATAATGACATGAACCTGACGCCTCGGGAAAAGGATAAATTGTTGATCTCATTGGCGGCTATTGTGGCGCGCGCACGCCTTGCGCGCGGTGTGAAGCTGAACCACCCTGAAGCGATTGCCTTGATCACCGACTATGTCGTCGAAGGCGCGCGCGACGGTCGGTCCGTGGCCGATCTGATGCAGGCAGGCGCCCATGTAATCACCAAAGATCAGTGCATGGATGGCATCCCCGAGATGATCCACGACGTCCAGGTCGAGGCTACGTTCCCGGACGGCACCAAACTTGTCACCGTGCATCATCCGATCCGATGAAATCTGTTAGGCTGCGGCAAATCACGTCTCAGGAGGGCACATCATGTTGGGTACTTTGATCCTTGGCATCGCGGCTGGCTGGATCGCGCCATACGCCGAACCAAAAGTGAAATCAGCGCTGGAGAAAGTTCTATTGGATGACATTCCAATCGAGCCGATCGAAATGCGGCTGATTGCCTTCGCCGTCTGTCTGGTCGGCGCGGCGGTATTGTCGATGGCCTTCGCAGAACCGCACGCCGCGCCGCTCGCTATCGGTGCAGCCATTGGCATCTTTGCGCCGCGTCTGATTTCGAAATGGAACGCCTCGAAAAGACCCGATTATGACAGTTAAGGAAGATGAATGATTCCCGGTGAAATTTTCCCCGCTGACGACGATATTACCCTGAACGAGGGGGCCAAAAGCGTCGTTTTGATGGTTGCCAATACCGGCGACCGTCCGGTTCAGGTCGGCAGCCACTACCATTTTGCTGAAACAAACGCCGCTCTTGAATTTGAACGAGAAACCGCGCGTGGCATGCGACTTGATATCGCCGCTGGAACGGCAGTGCGCTTTGAGCCGGGACAGCGACGCGAAGTGCGGCTTGTGCTTTTCGGCGGCGCCCGCAAAGTCTTCGGGTTCAATCAAAAAGTGATGGGCGCGCTTTAAGCCATGTTGTCGGATCCCAAAATCCAGCTTTGCGGCGTCCTGGCCCCATCGAGCGCGAGTATTGCGCCGTTAATCATTGTTAACGTCCCTGACCAAACACATTTAGTTTGGCCTTCTTTCCAAGGATCCGTCTGAACATGCCGATACAAATCACCCGCGCAGCCTATGCCGATATGTATGGTCCCACCACCGGCGACCGCCTGCGCCTTGCCGACACCGACCTTATTATCGAGGTGGAGCGCGACCTTACGACTTACGGCGAAGAGGTGAAATTTGGTGGTGGTAAGGTGATCCGCGACGGCATGGGGCAGGCCCAGACGAGCCGCGCCGAGGGCGCTGTGGATACTGTTATTACCAATGCGCTGATCGTGGATCACAGCGGCATTTACAAAGCCGACGTTGGGCTGCGGGACGGTAAAATTCATAAAATCGGCAAAGCTGGAAACCCCGATACCCAGAACGGCGTGGACATCGTGATCGGTCCCGGCACCGAAGCCATCGCAGGCGAGGGGCGCATCCTGACGGCGGGTGGATTTGACGCTCATATCCACTGGATTTGCCCGCAACAAATTGAAGATGCACTGCATTCCGGGATGACGACGATGCTGGGTGGCGGCACCGGACCTGCGCATGGAACGCTTGCAACCACCTGCACGCCCGGCCCTTGGCATATCGGACGGATGCTGCAGGCGATGGACGATGTTCCGATGAATGTCGCGTTGTCTGGCAAAGGCAACGCCTCGCTTCCGGCGGCCTTGCACGAGATGGTGAATGCCGGTGCTGCCGCTCTTAAGCTTCATGAAGATTGGGGCACGACGCCGGGGGCAATTGATTGCTGTCTAAGGGTTGCTGACGAAATGGACGTTCAGGTGATGATCCACACCGATACGTTGAATGAAAGCGGATTTGTCGAAAACACCGTCGCCGCAATCGGAGACCGCACGATCCATGCGTTTCACACCGAAGGCGCGGGGGGCGGGCATGCGCCCGACATCATCAAGGTCTGTGGTTTGCCGAACGTCATTCCAAGTTCGACCAACCCGACGCGTCCCTACACGGTGAACACCCTAGAAGAACATCTCGATATGCTGATGGTGTGCCACCACCTCGACAAGGCGATCCCTGAAGACGTCGCCTTCGCCGAAAGCCGCATCCGCCGTGAAACCATTGCCGCCGAAGACATTCTTCATGATATGGGCGCGTTTTCTATTATTGCATCTGACAGCCAAGCCATGGGGCGCGTCGGCGAAGTTGCGATCCGAACCTGGCAAAGCGCTGATAAGATGAAAAAACAGCGCGGTCGCCTGGCCGAGGAAACCGGCGAGAACGATAACCTTCGTGTGCGTCGCTACATTGCCAAATACACAATCAACCCGGCAATCGCACACGGTATCAGCGCCCATATCGGATCGATTGAAGAAGGCAAGCGGGCCGATCTTGTCTTGTGGAACCCGGCCTTTTTCGGTGTGAAACCCGAGATGGTTTTGCTAGGCGGTTCAATTGTCGTCGCTCAGATGGGCGATCCCAATGCGTCAATCCCGACGCCGCAGCCGGTCTATTCACGCCCTATGTTTGGAAGCATGGGGCGCGCGGTTCAGCGTAGCGCGGTTGCCTTCATAAGCCGGGCTGGACAAGACGCCGGAGTTGCGGAGGCTCTTGGGCTTCAGCGCGACACGATTGCCGTCGAAAACTGTCGTGGGATTGGCAAAAAAGACATGGTTCTGAACGATGCCATGCCGTTCATAGAAGTTAACCCCGAGACATACGAAGTGCGCGCCGACGGCGAGCTTCTCGTCTGCGAGCCAGCCGAAGTTTTGCCGATGGCGCAGCGATATTTCATGTTCTGATGTTGGGAGAGCACGACATGAAAGGTGCCGCAGGCCAGGGCACGCAGGCATCCAGCTGCGCCCAATACGCATGGCGGGGTTGCAAACTTGGCGATTGTGCAGGCGCACTGCGCCCCCCACGTAACCGATATCAAGATAATCAAACTCCAGCCCCCTCCGAGGTCTATTATGGTATCCCGTGCTTTTTTCGCGACTGTTATGGCCGCGCTTACTCCGACCACCCGTTTCAACGACCTGTTCGCGATGAGCGACAGTCAATTGGCCACCCGTGGCTACGACCGCGATGGTCTTGCCCGCAGCCACATCACCGGCATCGCCGGCTTCTAGGTCTATCGGCGCGGCGCGCTTCGACGACGACATCTGACGCCCTCTCAAGAGGTGTGTCAAAATTTCACGGCCCGCCCGGACATCGTCCGTCGCGGGCCGTTTTGTTTGCCGAAAGGTTTTTGCCATGACCACGTTGCCTCTTTGCCAATTCATCCGGCCCCGCAAAGGCCATGGCTTAACGGACCGTTGCCATCTGACCTACGAGGATCGTTTCTTGCGACGCAAAGTGCTGACAACCGAGGCAGGTTTGAGCTTTCTCGTCGATTTGGAGGGCGCCACACATCTGAACGACGGCGATGCCTTCGCCCTTGACGACGGCCGCCTCATTTCCATAACGGCGGCGCCCGAAGACCTGATGCAGGTGACCGGCGATGACCTTCTGCGGTTCGCCTGGCACATAGGCAATCGTCATACGCCCTGTCAGGTCGAGACCGCAAGATTGCTGATTTCACGCGACCACGTCATCGAGGCGATGCTGGTGCAACTCGGCGCGGAATTAACGATTGTAAACGAGCCGTTCCTTCCCGAAGGAGGGGCTTATGGTCTTGGTCGCACCTTTGGACACGACCATGGGCACGATCACGGCGATGGGCACACACATGATCAGGGACACAATCACACCCACGACCATAGCAACAGCCATTCCCACGACCATGACTGACGCGGGCCTTCTGACCCTCACGCATTGGCTGTCGCCGGTATTTCCGGTGGGCGGATACGCCTATAGTCAAGGCCTTGAGGCAGCGATCGAGGCACAAGATGTGCGCGATGGCGCCAGCCTTACGGATTGGCTTGGGACGGTTTTGCGTGACGGAAGTGGTCAGGCTGATGCGATTTTTCTGTCATGTGCAATGGCCCAAAACGCCGATTATGCCGATCTGAACGCCTGGGCGTCGGCCCTCGCACCGGCCGCCGAGCGTTGGCAGGAAACAGCAGAGCAGGGGGCGGCGTTCACCCGCGCCGTTAACGATCTTAAAGACGAAACCGAAGCGGCCGTCGCCTTGCCGATTGCGGTCGGGCGCGCGGCGAAGTCGCTGGGGCTTGTGACTGAACGCGTGGCTGCGCTTTACCTTCAGGCGATGATTGCAACGCTTGTCACGGGGGCTGTGCGACACATTCCGTTGGGTCAGGCGCAGGGGCAAAAGGTCATTGCGGCATTGATGCCCACAGTCCTTTTTGTGGCGGCCGCGGCAAAGGGTAAAACGCCCGCCGACATCCGCAGTTCTGCGTTTGGGGCGGACCGCGCTGCTATCACTCACGAAACCCAAGAGATACGGATTTTTCGCACATGAAAAGATTGCATGGACCCCTTCGTATCGGCATTGGCGGCCCTGTCGGCGCGGGAAAAACCTCGCTGACCGAAGCGCTCTGCCGTGCAATGGCCGGCCGCTATTCCATCGCTGTCATCACCAACGATATCTATACCCGTGAAGACGCCGAGGCGCTGACCCGCGCGCAAGTTCTGCCCGCAAATCGGATCCGGGGCGTGGAAACCGGAGGCTGCCCACATACGGCGATCCGCGAGGACGCTTCAATCAATCTCGCGGCTGTCGCCGATCTGCGCGAGGCGTTTCCCGACCTTGATATGATCCTGATCGAAAGTGGTGGTGACAACCTTGCAGCGACGTTTTCCCCTGAACTGGCAGACCTCACGATCTATGTGATCGACACCGCTGCCGGGCAGGATATCCCGCGCAAAAAAGGCCCGGGGCTAACGCGCTCGGACCTTTTGGTGGTGAACAAACTTGATCTTGCGCCTTATGTCGGCGTGGATCCGGACCTTCTTGCGTCGGATGCAAAAGCCGCGCGCGCGGGTCGCCCGCATGTTATGGCGTCGATCAGGCAGGGCAAAGGGATCGCTGAAATCGTCGCTTTTGTGGAACGCGCAGGCGGGTTTCAGGCCACCCCGGAGCCCGCCTCGACCCTTTGACCCGGCACTGCGCGACCTTGTTCCTTTAGGCGCGCCTCGGCGGCTTCAAGGTGGTGGCGAAAGCGCGGGATCGGGCGGTCTGCCAAAACAGCACGACACAAAAGTGCTGTGAGATAGGGGCGGTCTTCGGCGATGACACGCGCAAGAAGGGCCCGCAGATACGGCATATGCCGTCGCCTTGATCGCATTTTGCGCGCAACCTGAACTGGCGTCAGGCAACAATTCACCGCAACTTCGCAAAGCCGCGATATAAGCCCCATCGTGCGCAAATCACCATCAATTGCGCCCGAGCGACCGCGCCTGTAGCGATGCTTGAAAATATTTGGTCCTCGAAACAACGCGGCGTGCATTGCGTCTTCAACTTCGTCCGGATCGTAGATGATATAGGCAGAGTCTGCGGCTTCAAGCATGTCAGGCGCAAACCCGTAGCGGGACGAGAAATCCATCCGCCGTGTGCCTTCAAACCGCGTATCCCATTCGGTTAACTCGCGCGCCAATGTCGCTTGAGGAGACACCGCGATCACAGTTGCACCAGGGGCCACGACGGAAAACGCCGCCGCCGCGTAGCCACACATGCCCGCGCCGTAGAAGATGACCTTGTCGAAATCTTCGAAGAAACCCTCGTCGACCAGCCGGTCGAAATAGCCGTAAACGAAGTGGCTTCGGTACCAAGTTTCCTTCATCGCCAGTAGCGTCAGATGCGACCAGCCGCGGTTTTCACAGACGTCAAATCCAAGCGGCATGCCTGTTTCGCTAACGGCGCGTGTACCGGCAAGCGTTTCAAATGACACGAAAAGTACATCCTGCGACCGGTCAACAAAGACCGCCGCGTGATCATCACCCAATGGTGAAAAATATCCTTCTTCCTCGCCAATATCCTCAAGCTGAACAAGCCATTGGGTATCAGTGAGGTCGTCGGATAAAGCAGCCCCCGCTACCATATCACTCGTCCCCTACACACTACTCGGTTATCCTAGCGGGGTAGAGGGGGGACTGGCAAGCTGTGGCTTGGCGACAAACCGGGGCGATTGTTTCGCGTTTGAAAACGGCAAGGTAGGGGCGCCGCCCGCCGGTTTACGCCGCCCCCCGGAGTATTTCTCCCAAGAAGAAGTTTAGAAAAACGCCTGAAGGTCGGTTTGCGCCCGCCCCAAGATCAGGGCGTGGATGTCGTGTGTGCCCTCGTAGGTATTCACGGTTTCAAGGTTCATCATATGGCGAATGACTTGAAACTCTTCACTAATTCCGTTCCCGCCGTGCATGTCCCGCGCCATGCGCGCTATATCAAGCGCCTTGCCGCAGTTGTTGCGCTTGATCAAGCTGATCATCTCGGGGGCGGCGTTGGCGGTGTCCATAAGTCGACCAACTTGCAGGGCCGCCTGCAGCCCTAAGGTGATCTCGGTCTGCATATCGGTAAGCTTTTTTTGAAACAGTTGCGTCTGTGCCAAAGGCTTGCCGAATTGCTTGCGATCAAGCCCGTATTGGCGCGCGGCGTGCCAGCAGGCCTCGGCCGCGCCCATAACGCCCCACGCAATGCCGTAACGCGCACGGTTCAGGCAGCCGAATGGGCTTTTTAGACCTGCCCCACGGCAAAAGCGCGTCCTCGCTGACCTCGACGTTTTCCATCACGATCTCGCCGGTGACCGAGGCGCGCAAGGATTGCTTGCCGCCAATTTTCGGAGCCGACAGGCCCTTCATGCCTTTTTCAAGGACGAAGCCTTTGATCTTGCCATCATGCGCATCGGACTTGGCCCAGACCACGAAGACATCCGCAATCGGGCTGTTGGAAATCCACATTTTTGCGCCGTTCAGCACGTAGCCGCCATCGGTTTTGCGGGCAGTTGTGGTCATTCCGGCGGGGTCTGATCCCGCGTCCGGTTCGGTCAATCCAAAGCAGCCAATTAACGCGCCACTGGCGAGGCCGGGCAGATACTTCTGGCGCTGGTCTTCGGTGCCATAGGCATAGATCGGGTACATCACCAGCGACGATTGCACCGACATCATCGAGCGATACCCTGAATCGACACGCTCGATTTCGCGCGCGACAAGCCCGTAGGTGACATAGCCAGCTCCAAGGCCGCCGTAACTTTCAGGGATCGTCAGGCCTAACAAACCAGCCGCGCCCATTTCCGCAAAAATGCCCGGATCAACGATTTCCTCAGCGTAAGCTTTGCGCACTTTCGGCGCCAGAACATTCGACGCAAACCCGCGCGCCGCATCCGCCAGCATCCGCTCTTCCGCGGTCAGTTGATCGGACAGGCGCAACGCATCTTCCCAATCGAAACGACCAAGGTCGGGGGCGTCTTTGGATTTCAACGGCGATTGAAGGTGCATGGCGCCCTCGAAAAAGGGTGCGTAAGAATCGCCCGGAGTGTCGCGCAATCAGGACCGAAACAAAAGGGATGCGCACTCTGGTCGTCGGTCCTCGGACGTGGTTTTCAGCAGGGATGGATTTGATCCGTGATATCTGTTCGGGACTGCGGGCATTGCCGGTCTGGTGCAGATTCGGATGGCCGGTATTCTGGCGCCAGTGAATCTTGTGGCCCTTTGGTTTGTTTCAGAACTCTACGGTGTTCTGGTCGCGATGCTTGCGGTCGGGGATATGGTTCCCAACCTGTTCATACTTATTTGGACGCGCGGTTTCGGGCCGGAAATGGCCATTCCGCATCTGATCTTCTGGCCACTGCTTCTTGCACTGATCCTTTGGCTGCGAGGCACCGGCGTTGGCGCGCATTTTGCCTTATACTTTTGGGTTCTGTTTGCGGCTGATCTGGTATCGGTGGCGTTCGATCTGCGCGAAGCGGTATCATTGGCAGCCAAGCGAACACGGGCAAAATAAAACCCGGTCCAAATGGACCGGGTCTAAAAGCCTTTTTCAGATCAGAGGCTTACTTTGCCGGCCCGATCATCATCACCATCTGGCGACCTTCCATCTTCGGCATGTTCTCGACCTTGCCGATGCCTTCGACGTCATCCGCCACACGCTCTAGAAGTTCGCGCCCGAGGTTCTGGTGTGCCATTTCGCGACCACGGAAACGCAAGGTGATCTTCACTTTGTCGCCATCTTCCAGAAAGCGCATCACATTCCGCATCTTCACATCGTAGTCGTTGGTATCCGTATTGGGACGGAATTTGACCTCTTTGACTTCGATAATTTTTTGCTTCTTCCGGGCCTCGCTCTCGCGCTTTTGCTGCTCATATTTGAACTTACCGAAGTCCATGATTTTGCAAACGGGAGGGGCCGCGTTTGGAGAGATTTCAACCAGATCAAGTCCGGCTTCAATCGCCATTTCTACGGCACGTTCGGGCGTGACAACGCCGACGTTTTCTCCTTCAGCGCCAATAAGGCGAATTTCGGGTGATCGGATATGTTCATTGATCCGGGGGCCAGTGTTACGCGCCGGGGGTGCGTTGTGTGGTCTGCGAGCGATGGTGGTCGTCCTTTTCGTTGTGATTGTTCTGGTTGCGTAAAATAAGGGCAGACGCGGCAGCTTTCAACCAGAAAGCACCGCGTCGGGCGTGGGCTGGGAACTGTGCTGTTTTGGCCGTGTTTCGTCGGTTTCATTGGGACGCAACATCGGGGCTGGACATTGGACCCGCGCATGCTGATGACGCGCGGAGTTTGGTTAACAGGAGACCCAGTTATGAGAAATTTAGGTATTGTCGTTATCATTCTTGTCCTCGCGGCGCTAGGTTGGTTTTTGCTGCAAGGTCAAGGCAATGAGCCCACAGTTGTCGAGGCCCCTGCAGCGGTAGAAGTGCCGGCCGTTGAAGTGGAAGAAGTCGTAGAAGAGGCCGCTGAAGCAGTCGACGCAGTCGAAACCGCCGTTGAAGGCGCGGTTGAAGCGGCGAACGAAGCCATCGACGAGGCCTCGACGGCCGTAAACGAGGCGGTGTCAGAAGCTCTTGAAGAAGGTTCTGCTGTGGCAGAGGCTGTAAGCGGTGCCGTCAACAATCTTACCGAACAGGCGCAGGACGCCGTTGAGGGTGTGGCGGACGATGCAACCGGTGCAGCCAGTGAAGCACCAGAAGCTGCAACCGAGGCTGCGACTGAAACTGCAACCGAAGCCACGCAAGCTGCTGAAGTCGCAACCGAAGCACCTGCCTTTGATGCCGCCGCGCTGCGTGCTCAAGTGGATGGAAGCGATCTTGGCGCTTTGACCAAGACCACGCTGAATGCAGCAATCGGTTCTGCTGAAAGCAATCCTGAACTGGTTCAGGGTGTGCTTGATCAGATCAGCGAAGCGCTCGGTAACTAAAGTAATGGGCCGCGCCGGGATAATCCTGGCGCGGCCTGCATACCATCGACTGGCGCTTATCTAGTCGAGAAACGCTTTTTCCACGACGTAGTGCTGTGGACGCGAGTTTGCGCCTTCGACAAGGCCATAGCTTTCCAGCATATCTTTGATTTCCAAGTTAAATGCCAAATTCCCGCAGACCATCGCACGGTCCGCCTCGGGCGTCAGTTCCGGCACGTCCAGGTCAGCGAACACCTCGCCCGCGCGCATCAGATCGGTGATTCGGCCCATCTTCGGGCTCTCTTCTCTGGTGGTCGTCGGATAATACCGCAGTTTATCGGCAAAGCCTTCGCCGATCAGCTCGGCTAGCATCTCGTCGCCGCGGATCGCCTCGATCAGATCGCGCCCATATGTCAGCTCACCAACTCCGCGGCAGGTGTGGGTGACGATTACTTCGTCGTAGTCCTCGTAGGTCTGAGGATCACGCAAAAGCGACGCAAAAGGCGCGAAGCCTGTGCCGGTCGCAAACAGCCACAACCGCCTGCCCGGCAACAGCGCATCATGCACCAAAGTGCCGACGGGTTTGGGGCGCAGAATGATCTCGTCACCCGGTTTGATGTGCTGCAGTTTCGAGGTCAAAGGCCCGTCCTGAACCTTGATCGAATAAAACTCCAACTCGTCATCCCACGACGGCGACGCAATCGAATAGGCCCGAAGCAGAGGCTTTTGTTTGCCCGTCTCGGGGTCCGGATCGCCCATCAAGCCAATCATCACGAACTCGCCCGAGCGGAACCGCAAAGACGCAGGCCGCGTACACCGGAATGAAAACAGGCGGTCGGTATAGTGTTTCACTTCCGTCACGGTTTGCGCGTTGGGCAGGGGGACGGGTTTTGATGTCGCTTGGGTCACAGGAGATTGCTCGGTCATTGTTATTCGCGACCCTTCACAGGGCCGCCCTTCGTTTAAACGTTGATGTCGATCAATAGAAGTGCGGTTCAGGCGCGCAGCCGCGACTGATAGTCATGGGCCTTCCAATTGGTGCGCGCCAACCACTGATCCTCGGGTTGGCGACGGGCCAGATCATCGTTGATCTCGACCTCGTCAAACCCCGATCGCCGCACCATCGCATATTGGTCAGCAATCACATGGCCTTTGGCGCGCAATCGCCCATGAAAACCCATCAGTCGTAGGCGTCGCGCAATCGTGAAGCCGCGACCATCGGCAAAACTTGGAAAATCCACGCAGATCAGATCGATATCATTTAGCCGAGCCTCAAGCGTCGATGGGTCGGCGTCGCTTCCCAAATCAACCGCTACAGCCGGGGGCGCATCATTCGCCGCAAGCTGGTCAAGCGCGGTAAATCCCTGCGTCCAGTCGTCGGCACCAAAGCCGCTATCGGTTACAATCACGCTCATATCTGTACCTCTGCCACGCGCTGAACAACTTGGCCGTTAACCACATGTATCCCACATTCGGATTTGGCCTTTCCGCGCCACCGGCCAGCCCGCAGGTCCTCGCCGGGGGCCACGCGCGTTGTGCAGGGCGCGCATCCGATTGACGCGTATCCCTTGGCCACCAACGGATGCCGGGGCAGGCGGTTGTTCTGGATATACTCCTGCACATCCTCGCGCGAGAAATGCGCCAAAGGGTTGATCTTGATGTGATTCTCGCCGTCCGCCTCAAAGAACTGAAGGTTCGCGCGCTTGCCGCCCTGAAAGCGTTTCCGCCCGGTGATCCAGGCATCGAACGGCTCCAAGGCGCGGGCCAAGGGTTCGGCCTTGCGCATTGCGCAACAGGCATCGGGGTTCGTCGCATGAAGCCGATTGTTGGCGTCATTAACGAAGGTTAAGTCGCGATCAGGTCCGCTCACCTGTACGTTCGTTAACCTTAATTTCGCGGCGACGTCACGTTGATAATCAAGCGTTTCCGGGAACAGCATTTCGGTGTCGAGGAACAGCACAGGCGTCGTGCGATCAATGACCGA
>NZ_JBVCWP010000042.1:0-20452 GCF_057460485.1 Boseongicola sp. | reverse complement strand
TTTCGAAAAATCGGAAAGGGCGTATTAACCCCCCTAGAACGCGAAGTCGTCGAGTTGACCCTGCGCGGCCATTCCGCCGACGCCCTTGGCAAGTTGTTGGGCATTTCCACGGGGACAGTCAGAATTCATCGAAGAAACGTGTATGCAAAGCTACGCATAAGTTCGCAGGGCGAGCTGTTCTCTGCATTCATATCAGCCATTGCGGATACCACCCAAGCGGCAGCTGTATAGCAACGTCCAGGACCAAAACGCTCTCAGACCAATAGCAGTTGTCTTGACAAAAACGGTGTTGTCAGAAGAAGAGTTTGCGCCCGTTCTGCTCTGGCACAGACCTAAATTTTTCCTATTTGCTTAACTACATCCAAGTAGGTGACGGCGATCATCACTAAAATTCCTATGTCGAAACTTACAGGATCAGTTTATTCTGACAAACCACGTCTCGCCGTTGATTTTCACGAAAACTTCGTCCAGATGGCAAGGCCGATTCGAATAGCCACGCATCCAGCTCGCCCGGTTTCTACGGATTTCGGCAGCAAACATCGGGCCAAATCTATTCCATCAAAATCGAGCCGTTTCGTGGCAGATCTCGATCCCACGCTCGTGCAGCAGGTCTTCGACGTTTCGGAGCGAAAGTGGAAAGCGAACGTTCATCATGACCGCCAGGCGAATGATTTCAAGGCTGCTGTGAAAGTACTTGAAGGGGTCAGGTTTGTTCATGCCACAAAACTACGAAACTACCCTGCCCGTCTCAACCGATATCCTTCTGACAATGCCCACCCGAGCAATCAATCGACAAACATCTGCCTGAGCGCCAGCGCGGCGAGGAAGCCCTGATAGGATCGTTTGAGGCGTTGAACCTCGACTCCCTCTGACGGATCTGAATAACATCCGCATCAGGGGAGGAACCCATGGGGTCCATGCTCAAACTGAATGGTGACATTGCAGCCGTGACAGGCGGTGCCAGCGGCATCGGTCTGGCCGTAGCCAAAATGCTGGCAGAAGCCGGCGCACGTGTAGCCATTCTGGATATCAACAGACACAACGCTGACAAAGCCGCCGCGACAATTCCGAACGCCTTTGGTGTCGAAGTAGACGTGGCGGACGAAACCTCGGTCGAGGCGGCCTTCGATGTGATTCAAAAACAGGGCACCGCATCGATCCTTGTAAATTGCGCAGGTATCGCCATCCGGCGCGAAGCGGTCGATCTGCCACTGGCAGACTGGAATAAGGTGGTTGATGTGAATATGACCGGCAGCTTCCTGACCAGCCGCGTCGCCGCACGTCACATGATTGCGGCAGGGATCAAGGGCAGCATTATCCAGACTTCTTCCATCATGGGCCTGTCAGGCGGCGGCGTGTATCCAAATGTGTCCTATCAGACGACAAAAGGCGCCATCGTCAACATGACCCGAGCACTGGCCGTAGAATGGGCCCCGAGTGGCATCCGTGTGAACGCAATCGCGCCAACATATGTCAGGACCCCGTTCATTCAGCCGCTGCTCGATCAACCGGATGTGATGGAAAAAATCTACAACATGACGCCCCTGCGGCGATTGGCCGAGCCCGAGGATGTCGCTGCGGCCGTCTTATTTTTGGCAAGCGGAGCATCGGCGATGGTCACCGGCCATTGTCTTCCAATCGACGGTGGATTCCTAGCGCAATAGGGAACCAGTCCAAAGCCCGCTGCCAACCGGCCTTGTTACAGGGATCGCGCCTCCGCTAATACTTATGCGGACTGTTCCCTTCAGGATTCTGTAGATGCCGCACAAGTTCAACGCCGATCGTCGCGACAATATCCCGAAGCAAAAGCACCGCGTGACCAACTGGTCTGAGCACAACGAAGGCCTGCGACGGCGCGGTGATCTGACGGTTTGGATCAGCGAAGACGCGCTTGGCCTGTGGTCGGCACCGCGCCGAACGACGCGTGGCGGACAGCTGCGTTACTCGGATCTAGCGATTGAACTTTGTCTAACGCTTAGCGTGGTCTTCAGCCAACCGCTGCGCCAGACCCAAGGCTTGATGCGCTCAATTGCGGGGCTGTTGGGGGTTAACATCGCAGTGCCAGATTTCTCAACCCTATCTCGCCGTGGCGGCGGCCTGGTATTGCAAACAAAGCCAAGGGTCGACAGCCAAGCCGCAATCCATCTGGCAGTTGATAGCACTGGTCTGAAGGTCTTCGGCGAGGGTGCCCTCTCGGCAGCATGCTGCGCTTGCGCCTGCCGGGTGAGAAATGGCTTGAGAAATAGCATGCAATAAGCCGCAAACGGCGCTCTTGGCGCAAGCTGCACCTCGGTCTTGATCTTGTCAGTGGCGAGATCGTCTGCTCCGATCTCACTACGGATGACGTAGGCGATCCGACCGCGCTTCCGGACCTGTTGGATCAAATCGATGCCCCCGTTGACCTATTCCTCGCAGATGGGGCTTTCGACGGCAGCTCTACGCGTGACCTTCTCGCCGAACGCTTTGGCACAACGCTTGAGATTGCGATCCCGCCTCCCAAAAACGCGAGCTTCAGCCCGAACGCAGCGCAGGATCCGACCGTTCGCGATCGCCATATTGCCGTGATACACGCACACGGACGGATGGCCTGGCAGAAGACCTCCGGCTACAACCGGCGCAGCCGCATCGAGACGCAAATGGGCCGCTGGAAAAATGTAGTCGGGCCCAAGCTAAAGGCGCGGACGTTCGAAAATCAGAAAACAGAAGCCAAGATTGGCGTCCGGGTTCTCAACCGAATGACCTGGCTCGGTCGCCCCAGTTTTGAACGCACCGCCTGAATTCCGCCTCGCGTAGGGCGCGTTCAGAGCCGCAGTTGATCTGTGCAACAACGCCCTTGACCACCAAGTTTTGCCCACTCCCCACTCGCGATGGGCTGAAGGACATCTTTGGCAAAGAAATCAGCCGCGACCTGATCGGTCGACTGCATGCGTGCGGCCTGATCGGAACGGGGCCGCGAAGCCCGCGGCTAGGCGCGCCCTATACCTTTGTGACGACGGAACATTTTCTGGTGGCCTTCGGGCTGGAAAACTTGCGCGACCTGCCGGACAAGGAGGGGTTGGTGGATGCTGGGATTACTTCGGCGCAATGAACCGCCTGTCCGAGTATCGCTTAAGAGGAAGCGCCTGATAGTCTTGTGCGGTGCTTCTGGATTTGCAGAACTGCGCTGCGGTCTGGACAGGGACCATCCACCACGCCCGCAGGGGGCCAGTTTTGCGTGCCGCTTGACAGGCAAGACCATAAATATCCATATATGACGTTTAAAGTGCGTTAATGCGTCAGATATGAAAGATTGTGATGGGCTCTCCCAAGTCGAAGCCAGCTCTTGAAAGGCTGGGCCAGGATGTCCGAGGCGCGCGGTTGCGGCGGGGTATCGCCGTAGCCGATCTCGCTGTTCGCGCTGGAACATCACCAAGCTCTATTGCACGCCTCGAAAGGGGGGAGCCCGGCGTCGCCATAGGGACACTTGCCGATGTGTTGGTCGTCCTAGGCCTGCTGGAACGCCTCGCCGACCTCATCGACGTCCGCAAAGATGATCTTGGGCTGGCGCTGACGACTGAGCAGGGCCCGCGCCGAGGGCGCTCGTTTGCGGCCAAGCTCCGGAAACAGAAGGTTCAATCTGAAGGTTCCCTGGAACGTCAGGATGTTGTGGACCCCGACGGAGCTTCGTTTTGATGACTGACTTTGTTGCGGATGTAGTACTTGGTGAGAGCCGAACACGCGTGGGCCAGTTGCGGTTTACACATGCCGGGCCACGGCAATTTTCGACCTTCATGTATGCTCCCGTTTGGATCGAGAATCCTCGCGGCTTCGCCATCCAGCCGGATTATTCATTTGAAGCCGGTCCGTTTCATACATCGGGCCAGCCGGGTAATATGCGCGACGCTTTGGCGGGAGTTTTTGCCGATGCGGCTCCAGATGCTTGGGGACGCAGACTGCTCGAGCGTGCCTATGGAAATGGCCTCAACGAATTCGAGTATCTTACGCTTTCCGGCGATGCCTGCAGGCAAGGCGCGTTGCGCTTTCTAGATGACAATGGCGAGGTTATTCACGGCAAGGCGGCCAACGCCATTCCGCGACTGGTCGATCTTGAAACTATCACCGGGATTGCGCGAGCCTATGAGCAAGGAAAGGAAGTCTCGCCGGAGGAAATGCAAGCGTTAGCCGGCGCGGGCGGCTCCGGTGGCGCTCGCCCAAAGGCAAATGTCAGGGACGGCGATGCGCTATGGCTGGCAAAGTTTACCTCGGTCCACGACCAACAACCGATCGAGCGCGTCGAGGTCGCGACGCTGCGCTTAGCGGCGGCCTGCGGAATCCGCACTCCCGCGACACGGTTGGAACTGGTGGACACGCCGTTCCCGGTTGCGCTGATCCAGCGGTTCGACCGGCGCGGGGCCACACGGATTCCCTATATCTCCGCTCGCACGGCCCTCGGCAAGACGGGGGCTGAGCTGGGTTCCTATACAGAGATTGTCGATTTCATGCGGTCCTATTCATCGGAACCTATGGCCGAGTTCCGTGAACTCTATAGGCGTCTGATTTTCACCATCCTTGTTTCCAATAAGGACGATCACCTGAAAAACCATGGCTTCCTCTATGTGGGAGCGGGGCAATGGCGTCTTTCGCCGGTTTTTGACGTGAACCCAGCGCCGGATCGCAACCCACATCTTGAGACGGCCATCCTACAAGGCGGTGTCCATGATCGATCGATCAAGCTCGCGTTCGAAGTTTGCGAATTTTTCGAGATTCCCGAGCTTGAGGCGCGCGAGATGATCCATAACATGGCGCAGCGTATTTCGGATGGGTGGCGAGAAGCGCTCCGCCAGGTGGGTGTATCGGGCGCGCTGGCCCGCGACTATGAGTCAGCCTTTGTCAATGATCAGATGGCGATAGCGTTTGAAATGTAGTCATATATGACCAATTAATATGTATTATCTGTCATATATGATAGTAAATGAGCAGATAAAGGGTTGATGCGAAACGGTGTTGAAGACACTCGGTATAGTTTGGCGGGCGCGCCAGGGGAGGTCAGTTTGGTAGTTGGGGTGGTAGTGTCGCAAAGTTTCCGCTACGGCGAGGGTAGCTCTACTAGCGGACACACCTATCCAGCGAGTGCGGCGAACTGCGCGAAGCCAGACTGCTCTGACTGGTCTGACTTGCCTGGGAGTGGGCAAAACTTGGTGTTCAAGCGGCCATTTTTGAAACGGTTAGTCTGCCGTCAAGGACTGCGGCTCTTGTGATGGCGACGCGATGCGCACCCTGCGGAGACCATCGCATGCGCCGCCGTTTACCCATGCGAGTGTTTCCGATGTCATCGACGCAACCTTCTGCGCGGGATGACGAGACCGCAAGTCCGTTTCGATATCGGTGACCATAATTTACCAACGCGTCGAAGTTGTTGGAAAGGTAGGAATAGAGTTCCTGGCACCGCGCTTTAACACGCCGGACCGCGTCTCGCAGGTCTTTAGTTTCGGCGTGCAAACGGCCGCAGTCGATTGTTAGAACCTTGAGGATTGTCGCAGCCGTCATCACTTTGCCGTGCCACAAATACCAGCGCAGAGTCTCTGCCGGTCGCTCGAAGAGTTGCGGCAACCCGGAAAACTCCTTCGCTTGCAAAAGTCCTCGCACGGCGTTCTCGATATGTTGAACCCGCATCGAGACATGCCACCAGTCGAGGATGTGGGTGACGGGACCTTGAACTGCGCGCCGCACAAGATTTGGCAGGGCTGGTTCCCCGTCTGAAATCACGGTCACTTTGCTCTGACCGTCCCAGCCTTGCGTGTTCAGGTCATGTCGGAGTTGCTTGGCAGGAGATCTGGCGGCATGCTGCACAAGACCGAAGCGCCGGCTCATGTTGGCATTCTCAACCTTACCGACGACAACATCTAGCCTGAATTATTCATGAAACGGCGTGAATTGGTTGGCGGGCGTAGATCAAGCTGTTGAAATAGCGTATGATTTTGGTGTTGAACAAGATCACTCACCTCCAGCAGAAAATCCAGCCCGCCATGAAAGACGATACGCTATTCCTCCCTGGCCTGTCACCTGTCAAACGACACGACATACACGCCCGTTTTGATGGCGGCGCTCTGTCATCTGACGGAGGCGTGCTGTTGCTGCGTGAGATTGAACGGGAAGTGAACTTTTCCGGCATGCTGGCGTCCTGCCTGCACGATGCGCGCGACCCGGGGCGCACGATCCACGATCACACAACGATGATCCGTGAACGCATGTTTGCGATTGCCTGCGGTTACGAGGACTGCGAGGATCTTGATGCGTTGCGCCATGACCCAGCCTTCAAGATCGCTTGCGAGCGCCTTCCGGACAGTGGCCCCGCTCTTGCTTCCCAGCCGACCCTGTCGCGGCTGGAGAACACCCTGTCCTGGCGCGATCTGGCCCGAATGGGGCTCAAGCTGATTGATCTGTTCTGCGCCAGCTTCCGGGCGGCTCCGGGCTACATTGTGCTCGATATCGACGACACGCCCGACCGGACCCATGGCGATCAGCAACTGTCGCTGTTCAATACCCACGCGCGGGGGTATTGCTTTCAGCCGATCCACATTTATGACGCTGCCACGGGCAGACCGGTGTGTTTTCTGCTGCGCCCCGGCAAGCGGCCTTCCGGTGCAGAGGCTGCGATGGTTCTGCGTCACGTGATCCGGCGCATCCGCCGGAACTGGCCTCATGTTGCCATAACGGTGCGCGGCGACGGGCACTATGGAACACCAGAAGTCATGGAATTTCTGGAACAACAGGGCTGCTTCTATATCCTCGGCCTTTCCATTGGCGGCAGGCGAATGCGTGCATTCGCCGGGAGCGGGCAACAGCAGGCTGAAGTCGCTCTCGGCCCCCTGGAGCAAAGATGTGGCAACACGCTGGAGGCGTGGGAACAAGGAAAAACTCCGCCGCTTTTTCCAGACCCGGTACGGGGCCGGAAGCTGGTCGAAGGAACGCCTTGTCATTGCCCGCGTCGAGGCTTCCCGACAAGGAACAGATGTGCGCTTCATCGTCACCAACCTGGGCGGGCGCAGCAAACATCTTTATGAAAAGGTCTATTGCGCTCGGGGTAAAATGGAAAACCTGATCAAGGACCACAAACTCTACACCAAATCCGACCGCACTTCCTGCCATCGCTGGGAGGCCAACCAGTTCCGGCTGTTTCTGCACACCGGTGCCTACTGGTTGCTGCTGAAATTGCGCGGCGCAGCCCCAAGGCACTCGCGCTGGCGCAGCGCAACTTTTGAAACTCCTCGACGCACGTTCCTGAAGATCGCCGTGCGCGTCAGGCAGTTGAAATCCCGCATAAGCATCGCACTGCCGACAGCTTGCCCGCACCGGGCAACGCTGGTCCTGATGCTGGGGTGTATCAACGCACAGAGCCCATGAGGAACGCGGCATCAGCCGCCCGAACGCCCCCTGATACCAACCTTTAACGCATACCCCAAACTCAGCTCAAAACGACGCCGTCAACCCGGCCAATTCAGCGCGCCGGAAGGAAATAGCCGGAGCCTGGTGAATAATTCGGGCTAGAGATACTCGATCGCAGAACGGGCCATTGCTGCAAGTTTTGGCATGCCAGATTTGGTGAGGTCTAAGAGAAACTCTGACGGCCTGAACGGTGGGTTGTTGTAGCGCTGCCTGACTGTCCTCAATGCCCTAGCGCCTTCGATGGGGAAGAGATCGAACGTATTGACTAGGGCGTCGTCGACTCCCAAGACCTCAATGCCGTGCTCTTCCAAGGCTTCGGGTGGGAAATCCTTTAGGTTCTCCGTCACAATAATCTGGGCAGAGCATTTGATGGCCGCCGCGAGGACGTGACGGTCGTCCGGATCCGGCAACTCCAGTCCTTCGATGAGCGGTTCATATCCCGTCACAAAGCACTCTTGGAACACTTCGCGAACAGCTGCGGCTTGCTCCATCACACTTTCTTCCAAATCGGGTTTGTTTCTGATGAGACTCCTAGTCCATTCGTCAATAATTTGTTCGGTAAACCGCGCCCGGAAAAGACCCTGCTGTGCGAACGTGAGGAGTACATCCCGTGTTCGAAAGGGATACATCACGTTCGCGTCAAGCAAGATGACGAATGGGTTGGCGATATGGCTCACGCCCGGTCATACTCCTGGCCAAGGCGAGAAAGCTTCTGCATAGCCTCTTCTTGCCGCTTTGCTTTGTTTTCTCGGTATTCCATCAGAGCTAGAAGCGGGACCCGTCGGTGCCTTCCCACTTCTTCAAACTTAATCTCGCCCTGCTTGAGAAGCTTGGTTAGGTGGGGGCGAGACACGTTCATAATGTCAGCCGCTTGCTGGGTCGTAAGCATTGCGCTGACCGGAACGAGCGTAACCATGTTTCCAGCGCTTACATGGCCAAGCAGTTCAATAATCAGCTCACCGACCGCAGGAGCAATGTGCACAGCATCTCCATTCTCGCCAGAGATCTTCAAGCCTCCGTCGAGCTCCATTGCAACCGCGATGGCAGTCGCGGCATGCGCTGCGCTGTCAATCTCCGCAGCGGTCGGGAGTCGGTCCTTTAGCCCCTGAACTTCGTTCGGGGCGACGTCTGATGCTGTCGCTGTCATGCCAATGTTCCCTCCTGTGACACCTGAACTATATGGCTACTGGCCCCGCCATCACAAGTGTAATAAAAGAAACAAATGCAATAAGTGTAAAAGGTGAGTCGGCTTGGCAACAGCCCAACCCGGCGTTGCTAGCCTTGTGTCGAGACCGTTCAATTGTCTGGGCTGTCTTTTTGTTCGGACAGTGGGATGC
The DNA here is from genome assembly GCF_057460485.1 of Boseongicola sp. Lineage (NCBI taxonomy): Bacteria > Pseudomonadati > Pseudomonadota > Alphaproteobacteria > Rhodobacterales > Paracoccaceae > Boseongicola > Boseongicola sp. The sequence continues at coordinate 11,690 of NZ_JBVCWP010000042.1, read as the reverse complement.
TTCCGCTTTGGGACAAAGATGGAGGTGAATATGCATTGGCGCATCACAGTTGAGGCAGTTGATCCGACGGGAGAAGAGTACCGGAAGGAGTTTCTTGTTGAGAAGAATCTCGACGAGTTGACGGATGGCCGCATCGGGTTCTCAATTGACGACGGCAAAACGGTTATGGCCGAGATCCAGAAAGCTGTTGTTCAGCGGGAGTTAGATCTCTGGGTGCGCTACAGGCGCGTTTGTCAGTCCTGCGGAGGTCAATTGCCCATCAAGGACTACCAAAAGCGAAATATCATCACTGTTTTCGGTTCAGTGCCAGCGACTTACCCGCGCCTGATCCTCTGCCAAAAGTGCAATCCATGGACCAGTTTCACCCTTTCTCCCGCGGCAGATCTTTGTCCTGATCGCGCCACTCCCGAATTAATGGAGTTATCGGCCCGTCTCGGCGCCAGACTGCCATTCCGCGAGGCCTCGGATATCTTGGCGACATTTCTGCCCTGTCATCTGTCCCGGAAATTCACGACACACAGGCATCGCGCGATCGCAATTGGCAAACGCATCGATAAAGCCGAACGCAAGCGGCTCTGGCATGAGCATCTTGAATACACAGATCGCCCCAGCTCGGGCTGCCTCTAGAGGGCGATCTTGCACGGGAAGTCGTCTTCACTGTCGATACTGCGTATATCTCGTTGGTCAGGCATTGGGGCGGTCGGACGTTTGAAGCGGTCGTTGGCCATTGCGGTCGCGGCGCACGAGGAGGCAGCGCACACCCGCTTTCTGCGTTCGAGGGAGGGCATCCGGCCGAGTTGAAGGCGACCGCTGCCTTGGCACTTAAAGAACAGGGATACGCCGGACGAGGGGAAATCACGGTCATCTCCGACGGGGCAGAATGCCTGAAACGTTTGGCCGGTATGCTGCCACAGCCGGTAATCCATATTCTGGACTGGTTTCATATTTCTATGAAGATTCAGCCTCTTGCCCAGATGGTGCTTACCGCTCCCGAAGGGCACCGATGTTTCGAGCAAGACATTGATCGGATCAAGTGGCGGATTTGGAACGGACAGCCAAAGCGCGCTTTGGCCGTGATATCGAGTGTCCGAAAGCAGCTTTCGTCCGAAATAGAGCACTGTGTTTGGGCCATGCGCGGGGACAGGCTATTGGAGAAACTTCAGACATATATCAGCCGAAATCGCAGTTCGATTGTGAATTACGCCGAACGCTATCGCGCTGGACAGCGGATCGCGACATCCCCAGCAGAGGCAAGCGTGAACACTCTCGTCGCGAAGCGATTTGTCAAAATTGAACGGTCTCATGCGAGATCCGCGATTGGATTGCCATGATTGCCGCTTGGCTTTGCTATGGAGATTGAAGGAGAGGTGTTGATCTCGTCTTGACAGGCTATGCTTGCTTCGTCCCGCAGAGCCGACGTTGGCGCAAGCCGCAGCGGACGGCCGCTTCGAGCCCAAAGCAGAAGTGACACGTCCGAAGCAGGCGCTGGTTTCTGTCAGCGCACCGTTGGCCGCTGCGGCAGGCGGGCTTTCGACAGACTGTTGTTTGCTGGACCCGCGCATGGCATATTACGCTGTCGCCTCGTTTGCCGGTGCTGCACTTGAACTTATCATCTGAAGAATAGGAATCCACGATGAAAACCGTTAGAACTGCCGTGATAGCCGTCTTGTTGACTACCCTAACCGCACCTGCCTTCGCGGAAGGCGATGCCGCCAAAGGGAAAAAGGTTTTCAATAAATGCAAAGCCTGTCATGCGGTCGGTGAAGGCGCAAAAAATAAAGTTGGTCCGGTGTTGACCGGTATCGTCGACAGCCCGGCTGGGCAGAACCCAGATTTCAAGTATTCGGCAACACTGATTGAGGCTGCCGAAGCCGGATTGGTCTGGGACACAGAGTCTCTGTCCGCGTTCTTGACGAATCCCAAGGATTTCATGGGCGGTACAAAAATGTCCTTTGCTGGGTTGCGCAAGGAATCGGACATCGAAAACATCATTGCCTATCTGAAATCGGCTGAATAACCATCTGTTGGGCGCGGCCAGAATCGAGTCTTGCTGGGCGGATTCGTAACTTCGTTAACTCAGATGAACCGATATGTCGGCGTTATTCCAAATCAAGCAACTTGGCGGAAATCGGTTACGGCTCTCTGCCGCAATCGGCGCCCGTTAGGGATGGATGACTAGATCATCGCTGCCCCCAACGACACAGAGAGTCTAATCCGTCGCGTTCTCCTTATGATGCCGAAACCACTACAATCCTATCAAGAACCCGACCCATCAATTTGATCGGCCCGCTAACCCATGCTTTGTCCCGCGGTTCCGCCATTCTGACCATCAATTTCGCCGCACCACGCTTGAATGGCCGCAATTTTTTGCTGCATCGCGATGCAATAACAGCGCGGGTCGTACATGACCTGACACCCAACATTTTTAGCCCCAGTCGCAAGGGGCCGTTCATGTTGGTCGGGGCGAGATCGTTTGGCAGGATCGCTGCGATGCGGCTAACGGCAGCAAGGAGCCCGATGCGGATGCTTATTTGGGCAATGCAGACAGCGGCCTCACGCCACTCTCGTGCTATGTGTCTTGTGCGCCTGACCCAACCTTGACCAAATCCACTCCGCGAAAGATGAGCCACAAAGCTAGTGCCATTTCGTTGATCCAGATGGGCAGCGAAAGGATCATGTCTATCGTGGAGCCCATCTCGACCCGGCCAAACAGGATCAGCAGGACCGACAAGAGCAGCATCAGTCCACCGAGCAGCCCCCAGAGTGACAAGATCGCAGGAACAAGACGAAAGCGGAACAGGGCCGGATAGAGGATCAACGTGCTGACGGAAAACACCATCAGCAGCAGAAGGAATGCCACGTCGTGGACCGCAATGGCGATCGCGCCGCCACCGGGTGTAAGCAACAAAAGCAGCCCAATTGCGGCGACAATGCCGATGCTCGCTTCAATCGCGCGAAGGCTGCCATAAGCCGGTGCCAGAATGCGGGAGCACTGCCAGAGTATCGGGAAAAACGCGACCGCGATCCCGGCGCTCGCGAGCGCATTTACGATTTCAAGCACAACACCCAGAGTGAAAAGGGGCATGCGTGTAAGGACATGTTCCGCGACATCCGGTGCCGTCAACATCGGCGCAATGATAATCTGACTTGCCATCGTCGCGGCTGTCGCTGTAATAAACAAAACCCCGGCAACAATGGTCTCGATCCGATAGTCGCTCATTGAACAGTCTCTCCGATCAAACATCGCAACGCTGAAAAGCCTGTCCCATAATACACGGCGCAAAATCATTTGGGATTGATCTGCCTCACGCCAAGCGCAACTTAAAAGCACCTAGCCAACTTGGCCCTCGGTTCCGATATTTGGGGTTTTCGTCACCCTGCACCTGAACCACAATCTTCCGCTTCGTCCGCATTGCGTGAATTCGCCCATCGGAAATTGTGCGGTTGCAGCGAAAGTCCGGTTCGACGGGCCGCGCCGCAGCATCCTGAGGTGGACGTGAACGGCAGCAATGGGCCGTTCATGTTGGTCGGGGCGAAATTGTTTGGCAGGATCGCTGCGATGCGGCTAACGGCAGCAAGGAGCCCGATGCAGTCATTCAACGTCCAGTTCAAGGCACGGCTCCGTTCATCCCAACTGGTCTGCTGGTTTCCCCGTGAGTGCCGCTGCCACAACTTCCGCGTCCTTGCCCACGCCAAGTAATAGTGAAGACCCTCGGTTTCGCAGGAAATGTGTGCCAAGAAACCATAGGCCAGGCACAACGTCGGATTTCCCGTCTGTCTGAAGCGGAAACCCTTGGTTGTCATAGGCGCCCCTTGTCGGAAGAAGGCTGTCATAGCCTGGCCGGAAACCTCCTGTAAACAGGGCGGCGCCATAGTCGGTGAGGTCAATCTCTGTCCGCGGCGTTCCCTTCAATTTGGTTTTTCCGCTAAATTCTGGAACAGCTTCGCCAATTTTCTCCGCTGTTGCGCTGAAGAGGTTACGGATGTCATTGAACCTGTCATTGGAAAATTGATTTGAGGCGTCAAGGTCATCGGCGAACTGGGCGACCTGGCCGTCGCAGCTTAGGAACCGCCCGACAAGCTCTACACCCTGACCCTGAAGTGTTTCGAAATTGATGTCCTGCGTGCCGCCATGATGGCCAGAGAGCAGTACGTTCCCGGCAAGTCGGGCGCCGTCGGGAAGATCGGCAAGGCGATGGTCGTAAAATCCAGCCCGTTCCGCCCACCAAACTATGTCTTTGCCGCCATAGCGCCGCTGGGCCCAGCCAACACGGCCACAGGCCAGCGTGACCGGCCGCCCGGCCATAGCCAACTCTTCCGAGATTTGTACGCCGGACTGGCCGCTGCCGATGATCAATATGTTTCCGTCCGGCAGGGCGCCGGGGCTCTTGTAATCACCCAATGTTAATTGCGTTAGGGTGTCGGGTAGGGTTTCCGCTCCATTGGGAAGATACGGTTTTTGAAAGGCGCCATTGGCCATAACCAGATTGCGGGATGACATGTCGCCAGCGCTTGTGCGGACAACAAAGCCCTCATCGGTCTTTGCGCAAGAGGCGACCTCGACGCCGCTGCGCACCGGGGCGCCAAAACTATCTGCGTAGGCTTTCAAATGAGCAACGATCTCATTCCTCGGCATGAAGCCATCGGGATCATCCCCCTGATAGGGATATCCCGGCATCCGCACCGACCAATTCGGTGTGACAAGGCAGAAGTCATCCCATCGATCCGCCCAACCCTGACCGATGTCGCCCTTCTCCAAGATCACATGTCCCGAATTCAGCTTTGTCAAAAAATAGCTGAGCGAAAGCCCGGCTTGGCCCCCGCCGATTATAATGGTTTCAAACTGCTCCATGATCGCCCCCCTGACCCTCGCATACTCCGTGACGGGTCCTGCCAAGGTCAAGTGCGGACAGATCCTGCCGGTTGGGTGGATGTGGAACGGCGGGAAAGTCCGCACACCGACGTTTTAGCCGACAAAAGTGCTGCGCCATGCACGAATGGCCGCAATGCGAAAGCTGCACCGCAGCGTTGTATGGAGCGGCCAAAGTCCGGTTGGGGCCGTCCTCGACCTCGGTTGTATGCTGCGGGCGCGAAATACCGCGATCTCAAACGCGGTTGGTTGGGCTCAGAGCGGCCGTTCGCTGCAGCATGCACGAACGTCTGCTTTGGGAAACCCGCTTAAGAAATATAGCGAGTGGGGGTGCTTGTTGTCTCGTACCTAGTTAATTTGGCACAGAGTGTCGAAGATCATTTGGAGTGTTGTCATGAGAAGTCTTGCTGCAACTTTGTTCCTATTTACCTGCCTGCCGAGCATCGTCTTTGCCGATCCGGCAACAGAATGCGGCGGAAGTAGTCAGGTTGAAATTGGGGCCTGTGTTGCTGATACGCTTCAACGTGTCGATGCGACTGTCGATATCTATCTGGACTTCGCGATGAGGTCTGCGGCAGAGCTCGATGAAGTAACTGGTCGAACGGTGGCTGTGCCAGCTCTGGAAGCTGCACAGGCTGCTTGGTCGGTTTATCGCGATGAACATTGCGGCTATGTCGGGGCGACCTTCGGAGGCGGTTCTGGGACAAGAATCGGGATCAATTCTTGCAGGATCGAGCTCGGTCGGAGTCGTGCAGCAGAGCTTATGCGCTACGTGCAATGAAGTCAGCAAAATCTATGTGAGCTCATGGCGATCAGTCAAATTCGTCAAGCCAACGAGAAGAAGCAACCGAATGTCCGCTCCGGGCAGAGCGGCCATTCGCCGCGCAATGCGTCAATGACTGCTCTGCGGTGCGGAGCAGCCGTTTACGCTATATTGCCCATAGGCAGATTCCGACCTATCGCTAAATATCGCCAAGTCGTAGGGCGTCGCTGTGAAGTCACCCCCCCCCTGAATGACCCGAAATCGGCCATCCAGAAAGCGTACTGATCAAGAACATTTCCGGCTACTTCTGTTTATGCTAGAACGCTTCGAGACTTGGATACGAAACATGGCGATCGATTGAAACTCTTCCTCAAGTACTTTTCATTTCTCGCGGCGGGGCTGGCAATTTGCGTCGTTGCCTTGCGCCTGATTTTCCCTTTACCGAACATTGTTGACAGACAAACAAGCAACGCGATCTCGGCTACCAATGGAACTTTGCTTGGCAACCTCATGATCCGCGGTATGGAGCCCCAAGCAGACGAAATGACTGGGATTATGCTGTTGGCAAGAGGAGACGACGCGCTCGCAAGCCGAATGGCACTTATTGACGCCGCAGAGGTCTCTGTGGATGCGCAGTATTACATTTGGCATGATGATGTATCCGGCATACTTCTTCTCGGCGCGCTAGAGCGTGCAGCAGGTCGCGGTGTGCGTGTCCGACTTCTTGTCGATGATAATGGAGTCCCCGGCATGGATGGCTATCTTGCGGCCCTCAACTCGCAGGACAACTTTAATATCCGTATCTTCAATCCGTCCACCGTACGAAGTCCAAAGATGCTCGGTTACGCATTCGATTTCTTTCGGATGAACCGCCGGATGCACAACAAGTCGCTAGTCGCAGACGGCGCATTTGCTATTATTGGTGGCCGCAACATCGGGGATGAATACTTCCGAGTTGGAGAAGACGTTTTCTACGTCGATTTGGATGCCATCGCGACCGGTGCTGCTGTCGCCCAGACAGCAACTATCTTTGACGCATATTGGAACGCGCCGTCTGTATTTGAAGCAGAGCGGATCATTGTTGGACAAAGGGATCAGGCGACGTTCGACGCGCGTTTGGAGGCAGTAAAATCCTCTGCTGGAGCCAAAGAAGTTGCGGACGAGTCGGTCAACAGTATGAAACGAATACTCGCAAATGGTGAAAGCCTTGAATGGACACGGGTGCAAGTCGTCGCGGACGATCCAACAAAGGGGCTGGGCATCGCAACACGTGACCAACTTATGATTTCGCGTCTGTTAAGTATTCTCGGTAGCGTCCATGGCAGCCTTGATCTCGCCTCTGCATACTTCGTTCCCGGGAAGAACGGGACCGCATTCTTTACTGAGCTGGTCCAAAATGGGGTCGACGTGCGAATATTGACCAATGCACTGGATACGACAGACGTGTTTTTGGTTCACTCAGGCTACAGCCGCTATCGTCGTCAATTACTAAAAGGCGGAGTCGATCTGTTTGAGCTGAAGTTGCGGCGCGAAAGCGTTGCAGAAGATTTGCAGATCCTGCCATTTAGTTTGTACGGTGCCAGTCTACATTCGAAGACATTCTCCGTTGATCAAGAGCGCGTGTTTATTGGTTCATTCAACTTCGACCCTCGATCCGCATTGCTCAATTGTGAGATGGGCTTCCTAATCGACAGCCCGACTATTGCAAAATCTGTATCGTCGATTTTTGATGGCCCACTTGCTTCCATCAGTTACCAGCCAAAATTAACCCCAGAAGGGAAAATGATTTGGCAGGAAAATATCGCAGATGGCGAAATAGTCATTTATCAGGAGGAACCGGGTGCAAGCTGGCTGACGCAAATCTCACTTTCGATCATTGGTTTTCTTCCTGTTGAATGGATGCTCTGACCACGGTATTCTGGCTCCAATCGACCCGAGGTTGGTCGTCCCCTTGTCCGCATCTCACGACGAGCCACGCGCTAACAACACGGACCATGAACTTAGGGGAGATAAACAGCGGTCATATTGGCGATTACTTCGCCGCGGGAGCCAAAGAATATAAGGCTTTCGCCCGCAATCCGGGAACTCTCAACGCTTTCGAGCAAAAGAAGAAGCCGTTTCTCCGCTTGATCAAGAGGCATTGGGCAGGCCATCCGTGTGGAAGCGGCTGGTCCGAAGTTAAGTTCCTGATCGTTGTAAGTGAAGGAAGCAGAAATCCGATTACAACCTACCGTGGCCCTCACAGAATTTTGGCTGCTGCCGTGCAGGACGAGATGTGGCTCTCTGAGATTGTTAGTCGCAGTTATCTTTTGCTCATAGATTTGATCAATGCGCCAATAGGTGTCGAAAAGCGATGCATTGGGGCCGATTGGTCTACATGTAGTCATATCTTCAGCCGAGGTTTTCGTGCCATCAGACACACCGTTGCAACGAGTGATTTCATCTATCCAGCCGCACAATTTGCTAACATCTGTGTATCGAATATTTTCGGTTTCTTCCGACCCTGAGGCCCCCGCTTTTACGCCACCTTTTACGATCCCGGCAAAGCGGTACTGGCCTTCTAAGGCGGTATCCATAATGTACAAAGGGCCTCCAGAATCTCCATAACCAGTTCTCTGGATTGACCCTGGGACGCCTACACAAAAATCATGCGCCGCGTCAAAGTCTGCACGGTTTGTTTCACACAAGCCAAATTCAGTAACTCGGGATTCGTAGTACTCCATCGGTGCCCCCTCGAGCCCTAGGCCAACGCCGACGGTCGTCGTGCTGGTACCAACTATTAGATCTTCTTCGAAGAAGTCAGCTATTTCTGCGCCATGTTCGGTCGCGTCAGATTCCAGCTTTAAAAGTGCAGCGTCCAAGCGTTCGGACCCGAGCCTAGCGGGAGAAAATCGCACATCTACTACACGTAATTTCGCTCCAAATGTCCCGTCGCTCTGCAGGTTCACGCCTACGAAAACAGGTGCACCACCAGAAACTGCGGCTTCGTACGAACTTCGACAATGCGAAGCTGTGAGCACCCAATTGGATGCAACCAGCGTACCACCGCACGCGTTGATCTCTTGACCGTTGTGACTTGGGTAAGGGCTAATCGAGCGGATGGAAACGTAAGACCGGAAAGAGTCCACATTGGCTTCGAGACCGTCGATGATCGCCATAGACGGCGTGGACCAGCATAGCAGAGCAAATGCAAAGATAATTCGCATAGTTGTATCCAAAGCTCCTCGATAGAACGATCAATGGTGAATTTGGCCCTCTAATGTTCAAGTGAAACGTAGCTTGGCCTTGAGTATTTGCAAATTGGCGTGGTTTTTTGCGACGGTAATGGGGGTCACTCAACACAAACGCTACTTGGGTTCAAGGCGGTCAAAAAGGGCTCAGAGCGGTCGTTCGCTGCACTGGCCGCTACTCGTGTTCGCCATCATTGCGACGACCCGAACCGATTGCGAACAACTTAGGTTTCTTCGAAGCCGCGGTATAAGTTGCAACCGTAATTGCTGTGGCCCCAATCAAGACAGTATGGCCAAGAATGCTTGCTGCAAGTATCGTATAGCTCCCGATCGCGGTAGCAAAGGCAACAGCCCACATTAACCCCAATGCCTGCAACACATAGTGACGTGTCGCAACATCGGGAATATTACGAAGCGGGCTAATATCAGCATCAAATATGAAGTTCCATCCGTTGACTACAAGTTGTTTCATCAAGCGTTCCCTACTGGTTCGGCGGCCCCTAGTTGGGATGCCATTTGTTTCCACATGCCTTCTATATTAGGGATACGGGAGAATGCTCCAGATGGATCACTTAACTTTGCTGTCCTTGCTGGCGATATCGCCGGCGCTGTCACTTGCTGAAAGCCTACCCCTACACACAACGCCAATACCCGAAACAACGATTGGTGTTCCCAGGTGCAGATCGGTGTTGACGCGGTCCCAGAGAGGCCGTGGCCATCCATGAATCTGTGCTGGGTCTGGTCCTCATGTTTAGACTTGCCGATAACCTGCGAGATCCCCTTAAACATTCGGAAGATGAGCTGATTGCAGCGCTCGTTTCCCGATTATCAGGTGACTCAAACGCCCACTCTGAATAACGACCCTTGGGTCTGCCTCATAAAAGCATCGTCCTTGGCCGCTCTGGGCTCTGAGCTGCCGTTCTCTGCGCAGAGTGCTGGGGTCTGTTAAGCGGAGAGGCTGTGTGAAAACTCGACATTTCGGGATTTGCACAGGAAGGGGTTCTCAAAAAGCATTGAGGGATCGGCTTTCTTGGGAAAGTATTTTCCTGAGCGACAGTTACAGGAAATGCATTCTCAGGTTTTCCCGTCTGATCGAGTTTTCACACAGCCTCCGGACAAACCGGCCTGATGCATTTGCAGCGAACATTGCTACGACACACCGGTCGAAACAGAGACCGAGTTGCGGCAGTGCAGCACAATTTCCCGAAACCGGCCGTTCGCTGCGCCAGTGCCCGATGTCTCACATGCGGGACAAAATGGAAATTCGGAGGGGGTGAGGTCGTCTCGGTCAAATAACTGCAAGAAGCTTTTTCACAGTAGAGCCTGCGATGCCTGTGAAGGTGTAAAAATCCAACTCATCTTCCAGTATAGCCACTTCAATGTCTGAGAAATTGCGCAAGCGAGAACGCATATTCTCAATAGCAGATATCGGGTGAGTTGCATCAGAAGCCGGACCTGACGTGTCATTTTGGCAACGTAAGACCTCATCGGATCTGATTACAGAGGTCATCATACTCAAACTTGCACTCATTACTAATTAACACATACTACATATGGCATATGTTTTTGTTTTAAATGGGGCGCAGATCGGGGAGACATGCGAGATTCCTTTTGAGCTCAATGCGAGGAGAGCCACCCCACCATAGACGAGGGCCGCGATGAAACTACCAGTTACAGCATCAGTATCCGCCTTTGGGTTTTTTGCCGTTCTTGCACCGCTTGCCCATGCAGAGAGCTTGGGGGAATTCGAATACAGGAGCAGTTGTGTTCAATGCCACGGCGAAACCGGAAAAGGAGATGGTCCAGTTGCAACTTATCTGACGCAGGTTCCGGCAGACCTGAGTAAGCTCACAACTAACAACGGTGGCGTTTTCCCGGTTGAACGGGTGTATGATGTCATCGAAGGAACGGCTGATATCGGTGCGCACGGGCGCGATATGCCTCTGTGGGGAATCCGATATCGGGAACGCGCAGCTGTGATTGCGGACTTCTATACGGATTTTCAATTTGACCCAGGGCGCGATACCGACGGTTATGTCCGAGCACGAATTCTTTCGGTGATAGAGTACCTGTCCACGTTGCAGAATAACTGACCGTGTAAGTTGTCGTGCTCACGAGACTGTGCATGCTGCGTGTGCTTTCGGCTAAATTCTGGGAGATATTAGAAGCGGCGTTGCTCGACACAGCAACTTATTGTGTTGAAAAACTCCAAAATCTGAAAATCCCAAATTCCCGTCAAAACCGCAAATCCTGTCAAAGTCAGCTAATACCAACGGCCCATTCAGTTGACCTTTATTCACTCTCTTTGGGTAATGGAGGTAAGCCGTTCTGGCTCAGTTGCAAAGAAGTTCCATGCGTCTGCACATTTATCGAGGATGTCTTCGTAGCTGTCGAAGACGGTTATCGCGAGTTTGTTGGCGCGCAGGTATTGCCAGACATTTTCCATAGGGTTGAGCTCTGGGGCATAGGGCGGCAGTTTTAACAGGCTAATATTGTCCGGCACTTTCAGCGCTTTTGCCACATGCCAGCCTGCACCGTCGATGAGCAGCAGGGCGTGGGCCCCCTGCGCGGCGGTTTTGGCTATTTCGACGAGGTGCAGGTTCATTGCCTCGGTCCCGACATAAGGCAGGACCAAGCCAGCGGCTGTTCCTCGCGCGGGGCAGGCTGCACCGAAGATGTAGCTCCATTTGTAGCCTGTGTCGCGCGGCGCACGTGGACGTGTGCCACGCTGCGACCAGATGCGGGTCAGCGTGCCCTGCTGTCCGACCCTGGCTTCATCTTGAAACCAGACTTCCAGCGGTTTGTCTTTTGCTTGTGTGGGCAAAAT
>NZ_JBVCWP010000041.1:0-20564 GCF_057460485.1 Boseongicola sp. | reverse complement strand
CGACTTACGCGAGACCGACACACTGATCCGCGACCTGACAGCCGGACATCTTCTGGCGGATAGGGCCTTCGATGCGGATTGGTTGCGAAATGACCTTCTGGCCCGCGACATCACCCCGGTCATACCGCCAAAATCCAACCGCAGGTTCCCAGCAGACTTCGACAAGGAGACCTGCAAATGGCGGCATTTGATTGAAAACTACTTTGGTAAGTTGAATGAAAACAGATGGATAGCTATGCGGTCGTGCAAAACAGACCATAGCTTCACGGCTTGCATCTCTATTGCCGCAACAATCCTTCACATTCGGTGAACGTCAACAGTCCCTAGATTAACACTACTAAATCCTTGGCATTCCCTTTGGCCGCATCAGACGCTTTTGGGCCGCAATCCGAAATGGGGCGTTCGGCGCGCCATATCCCCGGTAGTTTCCGCGCCGCTCGACGATCTCGAAGAACATTCCGCCGCCATATGGTCGGGAGTAGAGCTGGAGGAAGGCGCCATCGGCATCTTCGTCATACAAGATGCTGCCAGCCTTTAGGCTATCAAGAAGTCCCGGCGCCAAATCGAACCTTGCGTCTAAATCCGCATAGTAGTTGTCGGACATCGGCAGGGGTTTAAAGCCAAGCTCGACCAGTGCGGAAGACGTTTTAAAGATGTCGTCCGTCGCGAATGCGATGTGCTGGACAGAGGCCCCAAAGCTGTCGGCAAGAAAATGTCCGGCCATGGTGCGATGCGTCTCTGCGCCATTCAGCGTTATCCGAAACGAGCCATCAAGTGTCTCTAGCGCTTGACTGCGGACAAGCCCGTCAGGGTCAACAACATCGAACATCGGCGATTTCTGCATCTGGAACAGGGTTGTGTAGAACAGCGACCAACTGAGCATTTCATCGTAGCTCATGGTTTGGGCAAGATGGTCTATCCGATAGAGACCGGCACTGGTGGCTTTGCCTTGTATTTTGTTAAATTCTACTGACCATACATCATTGAGGCCGCTGGCTTCATCAATGAAATGCACAACGCTCCCGGATAGGCCACGGATTGCAGGGATGTTCAATTCACCTGGGCCTGTTGCTTGTTCGAAGGGGGTGGCCCCAAGGTGTTTTGCCCTGGAAACGGCCTGCGTTGCGTCGTTGACAGAAATACCGATGTCGCAAACGCTCATGCCATGCGTGACATAGGAACTGCTGGCGAACCCGGTGGTTTCGCGGTTCACGACGATCCGGATGTCGCCTTGCGTCCAAAGCGAAAGCCTCTTGGAAATGTGGTTGCCGGAGTGCTGAAAGCCCAGCGTTCTTAACAGGTCTTCTAGCGTTTCTGCCTCTTCGGCGCGCGCTGCAAATTCTACGAAAGCTACCCCTTCAACATCTAACCGTGCAGGCATCTGAGGCAGGCCTGACACGGTAGACGGTTCTTCTCGCCGAACATCATCCATCAGCGCAATAAGCGCGCGATATCCATCCTTTGCAATGCTCCGGGGGTGTCCGCCGCGAAACTGGTCATTGAAAATCTCTAGCGAAATCGGCCCGGAATACCCGGTGGCCATGACCGCTTTCATGAAATCAGTAACGGCCAGATCGCCTTCACCGGGCATGTTGCGGAAATGGCGAGACCAGTAAAGCAGATCCATGTCGATGAGCGGTGCATCAGCCAATTGCACGAAGAAAATCTTGTCGCCGGGGATGCGCCGGATCGTTTCTGGGTCGATCTTACGGGCAAGCGTATGAAAGCTGTCTAGGATCAGTCCGACATTCGCGTGATCAGCGCGCCGTACGACCTCCCAAGCATCGCGGTGATCGTTGACATGCTTACCCCAAGCCAGTGCTTCAAATCCAACCCGAAGGCCACGCTTTGCGGCGCGGTCCCCAAGGTCGTGGAAATCCGCTGCGGCCCGGTCGATGCCGCCAAGCGCGTCTGGATGGCAGGATGAGCAGATCAGAACCAGGTCGGTCCCAAGATCTTGCATCAGATCGAACTTACGTTCTGCCCGATCAAAGGCCTTGGCGCGCAACGGTTCTGGCAGCCCTTCAAAGTCTCGGAATGGCTGAAACAGCGTAATATCAAGGCCCATGGAGCGGATCAAATCGCCCACCTCACGCGGGTTGCCGTCATGGGCAATGAAATCCTGTTCAAAGATCTCGATGCCATCAAACCCAGCAGCAGCGATGGCCTCGAGCTTTTCCGGGAGGTTCCCTGAAATAGAAACCGTGGCGATAGATGTCTTCATAGCACGTCCCCTGGAATGGTGTTTCGTTTGACGTACACTGCCTGCCCATATTCATTCTGGCTTAGAAAAGAGGGCTAGCCAGTGATGATGTTGACCGCCTTGACCTCTGTGTAACTGAGCAGTTCATCGAGACCTTCTTCGCGTCCCGTGCCGCTGTTCTTAAAGCCGCCGTGGGGGACGTTGCGGAAGTGGGTGCCTGTGCCGTTGACCCAAATATAGCCTGCCTCAATCTCGCGGATGAACCGCATTGTCAGATCAAGGTCGCGGGTCCAGATCGAGGCGGTGAGACCATAGTCCACGTCGTTTGCCATGCTGATCACTTCGTCAATCTCGCGCCATTTGAGGACAGATAGGACGGGTCCGAACACCTCTTCTTTCGCGATACGCATGTCCATGGTGACATCGGTAAATACGGTGGGTTCTACCCAGAAACCTTTGTCAAATTCGGGGCCCTCGGGACGCTTGCCGCCTGCCATTAGGGTCGCGCCGTCCTGTTTGGCGATCTCAATATATTCCATTGTCTTGTCGTATTGCATCTTACTGTTCATAGGCCCCATGGAGGAGGCTGCATCAAGCGGATCGCCCGCCTTCATCTTGCCAATCCGGTCGAGGACCATCGGCAAAACTGTATCGTAGACGTCTTCATGCAACATCAGCCGGGAGGTGGATCCGCAAGATTGACCTTGCCATGCGAAATTCATGCCGCGCACGGCTGCGGCACCGGCTTTTGCTAGATCGGCGTCCGGGCAGATGATCATCGGGTTCTTACCGCCAAGCTCCAGCGACACGTGCTTGACCGCAACCTCAGCAGCGGCGCGTTGGATCGCCATGCCGGTTCCTGCGTGGCCAATGAACGCTATGCGCTTGATCTTGGGGTGCCGAACGATGGCGTCGCCTGCTGCCGGACCACCTGTAACGACGTTGACGACGCCAGCCGGAAGGATCTCATTGACGATCTCGCCCAGCACACAGGCCGATAGGGGGCTTGTCTCGCAGGGCTTTATGATGATCGTATTGCCGGGGATAATTGCGCTCGCGAGCCGGGAAGCAGCAAAGCCAAAGGGGTGGTTGAACGGAATAATCCGGCCAACGACTCCGTAGGGCGTGCGCAGCGTGAAATGCAGGCCAGCAGACGTAGAGGGAATGGTTTCGCCTTTCAGTTCCAGGCCTAGACCCGCGGCAAGGCGAATGCGTTCGACTGCCTTTTCGACGTCGGCCACCATTTTGCCAATTGTGTTGCCGGTATCAATGGCCTCGAGCCGTGCGAGTTCCTGCGTACGGGCTATAATCGCATCGCCCAATTTATTGAGGTAGTCGGCGCGCGTCTGCATATCGAGAGCAGCCCAAGCGGGCTGTGCAGCATGGGCTGCGGTATAGGCGGCTTCGACGTCCTCGGTGGTGCCTTCTGGGACACGTCCGATCAATGCCTCGGTGGCTGGATTGATGGTATCGCGCCACTTTCCACTGATACTTTCGACGAATTTTCCACCGATCAGCATGCGTCCTATGATGAGGTCGTCGGTCTTAGTCATATTGCCGTCTCCTATGCGTTGCCGGTGATGCTGGCTTCCATCATTTCCCGTAATTCCGGCGTCACGTCTGGGGTCAGGCCGAACCAGAGTTTCCATGCGGGCGGGCCTTGATGTAAAAGCATGCCCAAACCACCGACCGCTGTGTTGCCGCGTGCGCGGGCCGCTTGGACGAATGATGTTTCGAGAGGTGTGTAAATGATGTCTGCAACAACCGCGTCAGGACCCAATGCATCGAGCTTGAGTTCCAGAGGCGGCTGCCCGACCATGCCCAAACTGGTAGTGTTTACGACCGTCGCAGCCCCGTCCAGTGCCGCGTGGCGTTCATTCCATGACAGAACCATAATCGGCCCGCCGATGTCGTCGGCAAGTCTCTGGGCGCGGTCGTTGCTGCGATTAACCAGACGGATCTCTTGCGCACCTTCCGACAGGAGCGCGTGACAGACAGCGCGCGATCCGCCGCCTGCTCCAATCACGGTGGCGGGTCCTGCATTGGCGCGCCAATCGGGCGCCGATTGCTTGAGGTTCCCCAAAAACCCCAACCAATCGTTGTTCGTCCCCAAAAGAGAGCCGTCCTCGAGCACGACCACGCAACTGATTGCGCCAATTTTGCGGGCGACCTCGTCCACTTCGTCAACGATCTCCATTGCTTGCAGCTTGTGCGGGATGGTCAGATTGCAGCCCGAAAAGTTAAGCGCGGGCAGGGCGCGAAGCGCGGCAGGCAGCCGTTCAGGTGGCAGCGGCAGATAAACATATTTGCCTGGCAACCCTGTTTGATCGAACCAATAATTATGCATCAAAGGCGACTGAGAGTGCATTACGGGTGATCCCATTACACCAATTAAATGATAGCTCTCATCGGTCATGCGTCCTCCAGCTTGGCGGCGAAGTGATCCCATGTGCGGCTGAACAGGCTGGGCGTATAAAGCTTTGTACGGGCTACTTCGATTTCGGCTGCACTGAAAGCGTAGGGCGTGCCAATCTGCAGCGCCATATACTGGCGCCGCGCATTTTCTTCTAGGTAGGTGATCAACACGAAGGCTTCGGCGATGTCTGCGCCCACAGTAACGGCGCCATGCGACTTCATCAACGCTGCGGGGCGATCGTTCATTACCGCGCCCAATTTCGCGGACATCTCTGGCGAATTGATCGAATCCGGTGTGTCGAGCACGGGGACGGGATGCACGAGCGTGCCTTGCGCGAACACGGGCGAATAGTCGTGGCCAGTCATCGTTAGATATGTCGACCATTGCGGGTGCGCATGAACAATCGCGCCCACGTCTGGCCGCGCTTTATAGATGCCCGCGTGCAGGTGGAATTCAAGCGGTGGCTTGCCTTTGCCCTCGATCAAATTGCCGTCCAGATCGATGAGGCAAATATCGTCAGCGGTCAGTCGACTGCGTTGTGAGCTGCCGACATTGATCAGCATGCCAGCGTCGCAACGGATCGAGGCGTGACCATTGTAGTCAATGATCCCTTGATGTTCGAGCATTCTGAGGCAGAGTGCGAGTTCGTCTTTATCGGCCATTTTCACCAACCTGCTTGATCATGAATTTCGGCGCGCCACAGGTCCCATGCCCGGATGCCGGCTGTTTGGTTCGGCACATCGGCCAAGCGACCTTCTTCCTTTGACAGGGCCGCCAACTCTTCGCCGTCTTCGGCCAAGGCGAGTGCCCAATGCTGAACCCGTGCACTGACTTCGGTATAGACCGCACGGAAAACGGCGACTTCGAGTGACGGGCCGCATGCGACCGAGCCGTGGGCGCGCATTAGGGCTACGGGTTTGTCGGACAGACAGTCCGCCAGCGCCACGCCCTTGTCATTGTCGGATACCAGCATGTCGGTTGCACCATGATCGCGGGCGATGTCGAAGACCGGCACGCCTTGTGCGAGAAAGGCGGCGTTGTGAAAGCACGCTTGCATCGGGGCTTTGGTCAGGCCGAAAGGGATGACTGAGGGCGAATGGCTGTGCACGACTGCGCAAACATCTGGACGGGCCTTGTAGATCTGGCCGTGAATGAAGCGTTCGAGAAAACCCTTCGGCGCGTCTTGATCACAGGCAACACTTTCGAGATCGTATTCGACGATGTCTTCAGGCCCGACAAGCGCAGGTGCCAATGCGCGCGACATCAAATAGCGGTCGGGCGCATCGGGGTGACGCATTGAGACATGGCCGAACCCATCCACCACACCGCGGGCTGCCAGAATACGGGCTGCGGCTGCGACATCGGCAATGCGGTCTGGGGCGACGGGTCCACCTGTATCGGGCATCAGATGACCACCTTTGTTATAACGCTGGCGGGGAAGATTTCTTCAGGCTCAAACTGTCGATGGGCGATGCCTTGCTGGAAGGTATAAAGGCCCATCATCTCCCAGGTTTTGCGGTTCGGCTCGACCCCGAAAGGGAAGGGGTCTTTGCCGAAGACGCCTTGCATTTTTCGGCCATAGCTGGACAGCCACGCGAGCGGATAGCGCGACACGGCAGGGTCCAGCAGGCGTTCAATACTGAGGCGTTTGGATTCTTCAAACGCATTGAACATGTTGCGAGCGACCCACGGGTGTGCGTCGTGCACGGATTTCTTCATCGCAATGATATGCATGATCGGCCAGACGCCGGTGTCTGCATACTGCTGTTCTTCAAGTTCTAGAAAGTTCGGGAACAGCCTTTCGATATCGGGGTGCTCCTCCAGAAAGCAGGTCGGCGGGCGGGCGATGATGGCGCAGTCCAAATCGCCGGAAGCCAGCATCTCGGACAGGGATCTATCTTTGATGCGTGTAATTTCGATGCCGTCGGGCAGGTTCAACTCAACCTTTTCTTCGCGCCCCGGCGCGTTTGCCCCGGCCTGCAACCATTTGATCTTTGTCATGTCCATGCCGACATCGTTCTGCATCCACCCGCGCATCCACACAGCAGCGGAATGGGCCCATTCGGGGCTACCGACAGTCTTGCCGTAAAGATCCTCAATCCGCTTGATGCCCGATTTTTTGTTCACGTAAAACGATGAGAACCGGAATAGCCGTGAGCAGATCACCGGCAGACCAATGAGATCGCTGTTCTTGCGTGTGACTTGGGTCGAGAATTTGGCAAAAGACATCTCGGACATGTCAAATTCGCGGTTGGCCGTCATCCGCGCGAAACATTCGTGGTGGCCCAAAAGGAACCAGTTCAGGTCGATGCCCTCCGGGGCGACCACACCAGTGCGAATATCGCGGAAATGGTCGTAGTCGGTGGTAGCGATGGTCAGCGGAAGCTCGGTCATTTTGGCCCTCTTTGGTTCATCGAACATGTTGCCTGGCCTTGTTCCCAGAAAGGCAAAAGTGCGCGGTGAATTTGCATTGATCCTAGGGGAGGGAATGCATCCTCGCCAACGCGTAGTGGACCGGCGTTCCACATAAGAGAACTCGGGCTGCGCCTTGGTTGTGTAGTCCTACGCGAGTCCGTTTGTTTTGCAGTACGCGTTTGGGAGGAAATTGGATGGATGTAGGTTTCGTTGGGGTAGGGGCAATGGGGGCTGCGATGGCGGGTCACGCCGCACAGGCGGGACATCGTGTAGAGGCCTTTGATACGGATGCGTCGGTGCTGGCGGCCGCAGCGGTCGAGGGTGTAACCGCTGCTGATACGCTCGGCGATATCGCGGAAGGGTGCGAGGTTGTCGTCGTAGTTGTCAGTACCGATGATCAATCGCGCGGCGTTGTCGGGGCGTTGCTGGAGGCCAAGCCAAGGGATGGTCAGGTCATTGTGGTCGCCGCTACCAATCATCCCGCGACGATGATTGCGCTGAACGATGATTGCATCGCGAAGGGTGTTGGATTTGTTGATGCGCCTGTCTGCTTCGGTCTGAAAGGTGCGATTGATGGCGATCTGGTTTCGTTGTGCGGTGGTGCGGCCGCAGACGTCGCTAAAATCACGCCGGTGTTGATGGCTTACAGCCGCAGCGTTGAGTATATGGGGCCGGTTGGCACAGGTCAGTTGGGCAAGTCTTGCAACAATATGATGCACTGGGCCGCATGTGTGGCGAATTTTGAGACCCTGTCGCTGGCAAAGGCCTGCGGTATCGATGCGCAAGCGATGCGCGAGACGCTGTTGAAGTGCCCTGCGCATAATACAACACTGGACCGGTGGGACAGCACACGATTTACTTGGCACGAAAAAGACATGGACGTGGTGCTGGATCTAAGCCAGCAAGCCGGACTGACACTGCCATTGTTCGGCGCCGTTGATCAGTTGGTTAAGCGCCTGGGGCCGGATCAGGTGAAGGCGCTGCTATATGGTGAGGAAGCCGAATATCTTGGCCAGAAGATCAAGGGGCGTTCGATCTCGGAGGTTGTATCCGCGCGCTGAGGAGTGTTCCCCTATTCGGAACGCCGTGCCATTGACGGGAACCGCCTCGCCACGATACCGTTTTTATGAAATCAAGGAGGGCACGCCATGTCGGAACCAATCGACGAGGCTGGCGAAGGTCACAACAGCGGAAAAGTGGTCTGGGAACGCTGGACCAAAAAGCGGACGTTTGTGCGCGCGCTGGAAGGTACCTATGGCCAGCTGAAAGAAGAGCTTTATTCCCAACCGCGTGTTTACAAGACATCCGATCATAGTTGGCACGGCGGACCCCAGCACTATGGCAAGAAGGTCATTAACCCGCAGGCGAACCGAATTGCGCAATCTATCGAGGCGCATGTTGAGGTGTTTTCGCCCAAAGGCTACGGTCAGACCCACGGCCATATGAATTCGGCGGTGTTCTTTGTGCTGAAGGGCAAGGGACACGATATCCATGATGGTCGCCGCATTGACTGGGAAACCGGGGATGCGTTAATCGTGGAAAATGCATGTGTTCACCAACACCTAAACGACACGGATGAGGAAGGTTTAATCTTGGTTCTCAAGGCTAAACCGCTGTTCCTGTTCATGCATATGGTCTTTCAGAAAATGGTTGAATATCCGCCGGAGACTCCAGTGCCGGGTCACGAAGATTATCTGCCACCGAGCAATGTATAAGGTGAGACTGACATGAGTATTGATCCTTCGACCTTTGCCGACGCCATCGAGCGGCAGCGCGCCAAGCAAGGTGCACCGGAAGTGTCCTTTTATAAGGATGCGCTAGAGCAATCTCAGGCGTTCCGGTCGGAATATAAGAACCGATCGAACGTTGTGAAATTCGATGAGATGCCGATGGAGCGGTCTGCTGACGGGCTTATCAAGCATGTCATCAACGAGCGTATGGATACCAAAGAATGTTGTATCGACATCTACATGCAGATGATTGCGGCAGGCAAAGCCACCGGCACCTCGCGCCATCTATCTGAAGAGATTGCCTTTGTGATCGAGGGCACTGGGCAGGATCTACATTATGATGTGCATTTCGAATGTAAGGTGGAATTTGAGTGGAGGTGGGACACAACACCAAAGGTTTATGATTGGGGTCCGGGCGACTTCATCTATGTGCCGCCCTACGTGGCGCACAAGCGTGTGAACACCTCTGATATCGAGGCGCGCGTTCTGGTTTGCAACAGTCGGATCATGAAAGCCATCGGGCTGGACTGGTTCGACCAGCTAGAGCCTGCAGAAGGCTTTGAAGAATTTTGGGTGCCTCCTGCTGACGAGTAATTGTCAGTGTGTCAGCAACGGCTGCCCGAAGGTTGAAATCATTCCAGCGAGCATCGCAAGCACCCCAGCCATGAACGGGACCGCCATTGCGGAGAGAAGGCGCATACGCAGGAAAGATGTCCCCAATAGCGGCACCTCGTAGATAAAGATGCGGTGCGCGGCAAAGATGCTCCACGACGTCACAAAGGCCACAAGGGCCGGGACTGAGGCGCCAGATTTGGCAAAGACGGCCGCGATAGCGAAGGCGATGACGGGTCCAGCCGGCACGATCAGCCCGGCGGCAACGGCCACGGGCAAGGCGAGTAGCCCCGCATCCTCGCCTAGAAGGCCCGCGATTGCCTCTTTCGGTATGAGTTTGGCGATAAAGCCTGCGGCGATCAGCGCAACCAGCATCCGTGGAACCAGCATTGCAAATTGCTCCACGAACCGCTTAACAACGGGGCCCGTGTCTTGGCGCTGCTGTACCGCGAGGGCAGCTAAAAGGACCAATAATACGCTGAGGACGAGCAGACCGGGGCTCATGTTTCGTCTCCTTTGATGCGCAAGGTCAGGGGAAGGCGACGTGCTATGAGCCCGGCGATGATCGGCAGGGGGAGGCAAACTGCAAAGCGCAGCATTGCGAATTCTGCCCCCATGAACGGCACATCCCAGATGAGAATCCGTTGGAGACCCAGCAGAGCCCACGCGGTGATATAGGCCACAAGGGCTCCACGATCCGCTCCTGACACAGCAACGGCGGCCAAAAGCGAATAGGCTGAAGAGGGCCCCCCCGGCGTGACAGCTCCAGCGAGCGTTGCGATTATCAGGCCGCGCATGCCAGATTTTTTACCAACAAGCGCTGACATCCGGTCGCGCGGCATCATCACCCAGATCAGTGCGGCGATCGATAGGGCAACGACGACGCGGGGCATGAGATCAGCAACCAAGCTTAGGTCTTCGCTGAGAGCGGCCCAGACCACGTCTGGGCCTTTGATCAACCAACATAGAATACCGAACCCGACAGCGGCTGCACCAAAGCCCCAAAAGCTCTTGCCTAGCGCACTCGACGAGACCTCTTTGCGCCACGATGGGTCTTTGAGAAAATCGAATGAGGCCAAGCTGAGTTTCCCGCTTTAGTGGTGATGGTCGTGCGAATGGCCGTGGTGGTGATCATGGGCGCGGCGGATTGCGTCGACGCGCTCCTGTGGCTCTGCGTGACCGGCGGAGATTGCCTCGATCAAAGCGCGAAACAGGTCGGCTTCCGGCGGCAATTGCCCAGCCAGAAAGCCTGCCAAACGGGCCAAGGCAATCGCCTGGGCGGCCAGTGCATCAACGGTCTCATCGTCTTCGGCGCGTTCAATATCCTGCAGAGACCGGGCTAGGCCTGCGCGGAAGATGCGGTCCATATAGGTGCCGCGCGCTGTCGCTTCGGCGAGGTTCACGGGGTTTTCACCGCCGCCAGTTGGTTCCGGCAGGTCCATGCCGGCGGTCAGGCCATGAAGCCGGGCGCGCATGTCTTGGCCTACAATCACTTGCTCGTCGATCTCTCCGCACATGGTGTATCCTTTCTAAAGACCCATGACTCCGAGGCCATGAAGACTGTCGACGACAACGCCGCCGCCGACAAAAAATGCAATTCCGCCAATAGATAGCTCCAGCGAGGTGCGCATCCAAGCCGCGCCTTGATGAATGCGCCCCAGCGGATAGCTTGCCGCAGCGGTTAAAAGTGTCATGCCGATCAGCGATCCAATTCCGAAGACCGCAAAGGCGAGCATTGCTTCGCCCATCGATCCCGCCGTCGCCACGATTAGAACCAGCAATCCGGCAGAGCCAGCAGCGCCGTGCAAAAGTCCTACGCCCAACGTTGGTAGCATCGCGCGGGCGGTGTGCCGGTGGGTGTGTATCGCCGCGTCATGCTGGGTTGGGTCGCCTGCGTGGGAATGGGCGTGAAAGTGGCGCGCGCCGTCATGGTCATGAGCGTGGATATGGATGCGCTCGCGACGCAGTTTCCACAGCACCCGCAGGCCAAGACCTGCAATCATGATGCCCACAGCCAATTCCAATGCAGACTCGACAACGCCCGAGATTGTCAGGCCCAGCATCAGCACGACCGAACAGATCATGAAAAGCGCCACAGTGTGGCCAAGTCCCCAAGCGGCTCCGCGCAAAATGATGCCGCGACGGTCGTCGTTCTTTCCCATCATCGTGGCGACGGCGGCGACGTGGTCGGCGTCAAGAGCATGGGCTAGGCCGACAGCAAAGCCCAACGCTAGGAACGACAGGGTTCCGCCCGCCGCCAGCGTTGCGCCATCCGCAGCATAAGCTGGGGTGGCAAGAAGGGTGGCAATCGCAAGAGCATGGGGCAATGATTTCATGCGCGCAGCGCCGTCAGCATGGCCGGGATATAGTCGTCATCCTGTGCCACGACTAAGACGCGCGTAAATCTACGCATAGAATTCACAACACGGTCCATGCTTTCCGATGATGGACCGCGCTTCAAGGCCAGCCCGGCGCACATGATTTTACGGTCAAAACATTCGCGCGCGATTACCTCAGCTGCCGCCTCGCTAGAGCCATTGGTGGCAAGCAAAACTACAACGTCGGCTCCGGCGAGTTCCGCGTCAAGGTTTGCGGGGGTGCCATCGGGGTGACAAATTGGGACGTTATAGGAGTTTGTGTCGGCTGTGATTTTTCCATTGCCCAAAACCGTCAGGAAATGCGCATTGTCCCAAAGGTCGTCGGTAATTGCATACATCGCCTCAGCCGCCGCTTGGTCCAGCGCGAAGATGCGCGTCGTCCGGGTGGCGGAGTTTGGGTATTGCACCCTGTACAGTGCCTCTTCCGCTGTGGCCGCACGGGCGCAGCTGCTCAGCATGGTCGGGTGATCCACCGGCCCCCGGTCCGCGCGCGTCGCGTTGTCAGCCTCAAAGATGTCGTCGTGGTCGTGCGGCATTACCTAGACCGAGGTCTGTTTGACGCCGGGGCGCGCGGTTAGATCGTCTTTCATCGCATCCCCGAAAGGTTCTTCCGGTGGCAAGACCCGCGCGGCTGAGCGCACAAGCTGATGTTCAGGCGTCCGACCGGGAGGCTGCACGCCCTTATCGCGCAGTGCGACAACGGCTTTGCGCAAACGGTGCCGTGCCATGATGATACCGTTGTCGGTTGAGACAAGGTTCTCTTTTGTCCGATCCACAATGGGCCCCATGCTTTCTTGCAAGCTGGCGTCCTGCATCGCTATGCCCCAGATGCCCGAATAGCTATCTCCGCGCTTTTGCGCTTCGCGGTCCATCAGGTAGTCGTTGTCCTTGTTCTGCAGCGGCCGGAAGGTGCCGGGCACATATTGGTTGTGCACTCCGTAGCCGTCCTCCATCGCCTGCCGCTCTGTTGGTGAAAGCGCGCGGGTCGGGTGGTAGTCGAAGGACCAGGCCCAACAATTGTGATCGTCGATGGGGATCCAGAAGTGGCCATGCATAGGATGGTCGCCGCGTGGCGGCACCATAGTGAACGACGGCATGATCCACGGCGTCACGCGCCAGTAGTAATGTCCTTCTTCCGCATTGCGTCGAGCGCCGATATGCAAGCCGCCATCAGATTCGACAACTTCAAACACGGGCTTCTTGTCGTTCTCGTTGTATGTGTTGCCCTTGGCGCCTCGAAACAGCGGATCGGTCTTCAACCCTCCGGAGTGAAGGAAAGAAACGTGGCTTGAATCGATGCCGCCTTCCATTGCCTGCAGCCAATTACATTCCTGCCAGCGTTTCGAAGAGTAGGTCTGCTCGGGCGGGACCGTGGCGAATTCCCAAATCGGTGCAGGTGGACGGTCTTCTTTCTCGCCCATATGGGTCCAGAGCACGTCACCAACCTTGATCAGCGGATAGCCCTTTAGCTTGATCTTTGCGCAAAAGCCGGATTCTTCGGGCTCGGAAGGCACCTCGATGCATTGGCCGGTATAGTCGTATTTCCAGCCATGGTACGGGCAGCGCAAACCGTCTTCTTCGTTGCGGCCGAACCAAAGAGATACGCCGCGGTGGGCGCAGAATTCGTCCATCAAGCCATATCGGCCCTTACTGTCACGAAACGCGATTAGCCGTTCGCCCAGGAGTTTTACGCGGGTCGGGGGGCAGTCATCTTCCGGCAGTTCTGAGGCCAGAAGTGCGGGGATCCAATACTGCCGGAACATATCGCCCATAGGCTTTCCGGCATCGGTTTCGGTCAGAAGCTCGTTGATTTCCTTGCGAAGCATTTGCGTTCCTTTTCCTCAAGCTGCGGCCCAACTGCGGGACTGCTCCAGGCGGTGCCGCA
Source organism: Boseongicola sp. (assembly GCF_057460485.1). Classification (NCBI taxonomy): domain Bacteria; kingdom Pseudomonadati; phylum Pseudomonadota; class Alphaproteobacteria; order Rhodobacterales; family Paracoccaceae; genus Boseongicola; species Boseongicola sp. The sequence goes on along the minus strand of NZ_JBVCWP010000041.1, from coordinate 6,925 downwards.
CAGAATTTGTGATCTCAAGGCCTAGGTAGGCGCTTTCATCAAAGCGCCTTGCCCGGCTTTGGCGGCAACTCCGCCTTTTCCGCCTCGTAGGCGGGGTCCATATTAGATTCGAGCCCGTTCTGGGCAAGCGCGTCACGAAACATCGTACGGACTTCGCCGCTTTCATCGGCGTAGTCGATCTGATCGCCTCCGATCCTTTGGCTGATCCACGCCTTTGGCACGCCCTGTTCGTTGCGGATGGCCACACCCTCGTATTTGAACGCAAGATAGCGAGCGGGCGTTGTGCCGGTATTGAAGTGTTGGTGATACCACATGTTCGGCGGCACGATCATTGATCCGGGCTTCCAATCATAACGTTTGGGTTCGGCCCCTTCGGGCCACATCAGCGAATATCCGGTGCCCGACAACAAAATAACATGCGCGCCCGGGCCATGTCGGTGGCACTTTTTGTAGGTGCCTACAGGGAACTGACTGATGTGGCTGTTCATCGAACACTTCGCCAGTTGAAAGCGGATGTGCCCGCCGCCAGCGCCGCGTTCTTTCGCGTGGATCAACGGCAAGTTCACCGCATCAGCGACATAGTTCGTCTCTAGCAACAGCCCCTGCATTTCTTTGCTTTCAGAGAAATATTCAGGCTCGCCTGAGAAACGACCTTTGAAATCATGCGCCGTGCCGAAGATGAAATCGGGTTCTTCGAAGACATTCATTAGGGGCGGCATGTTGGTCACGCCGATATAGCGGGCTGGTTCTGAGCCGGAGCCGTTGAAATGCTGGTGATGAGCGTTCAGGGGGATTCCGAATATCGACCCCGGTCCCCACTCAAAGCTCACTTTCGCGCCGCTGTCATCCCAGACCACGGTCGATCCGCGCCCTGAAAGGATCAGAACGGTTTCTTCAAACAGTTGGCGATGTGGGTTGAGCTTCCCGCCAGTTGGAATCTCCATAACATAGCAATCGTTGGTGGTCCGGCTGGCGTCATGGTTCATGAACACTGCTGAACCACCGCGTCGTGCCCAAGGCTTAAGCTTTACCTCATGCAAGGACGGTACGTAGTTGCCGTTGATCAGGTCCAAACCCTCGTGCGCAATGAAACGCGAGTAGGGAGTTTCTTTTTCCGACTTGAACTTCTCCGCGAGCTGGTCTGAAACAATAGCCTGACCTTTCATGACGTGAATCCTCTCAGTCACCAGTCATTCGCCGGGACAAATTTCAGTTGTTCTCAGACTATGTCCGGCATACTGTTGCGTCAATGGACCGACGGTCCACATAGAGGAACGTCGCTTTGCCGAAAGAAAAGAAGCCCACCCGTCACACGGTCGATGACCACATGTTCGGCGACTTTTACGCGCATGATCACGACGGTGACGCCGACCACGATCATGACGACATAGATCCCGGTCCTTTAGAAGACAATCCGATCTGGTTGCGCGACAACGTGGCTTTAACTTCCGTCGGGATCGATATTGGATCATCAGGCACACAGGTCATTTTCTCGACCATACATCTGCAACGGAAAGCGGACAGCCATGCCTCGCGCTATGTGATTGTGGATCGGCAGACGGCCTATGCCTCGGAGGTGAAGTTTACGCCTTTCCTAAGCGAAAATGAAATCGACGCTGCAGCGTTAGGTCAAATCATCGACGCCGCCTACGCCGATGCAGCTATCCTGCCGCGCGACATTGATACCGGCGTGGTCATTTTAACCGGAGAGGCGCTGCGCCGTGACAATGCCGAAGCGATTGCCGGAGTTGTGGCCGCTAGGGGTGGCGATTTTTTGACTGCGACTGCCGGCAACCACATGGAGGCGATGCTGGCAGCCTTTGGATCTGGTGCTGCCAAAGAGAGTTTTGACCGGCAGGCGCGTATTCTAAATGTCGATATCGGTGGCGGTACTACGAAGCTTGCACTTGTTGACCGAGGCGCAATCGTTTGGACGGCAGCCCTTCATATTGGTGGCCGCTTGATTGCGTCCGAGGCCAATAGGGTAACCCGAATTGAGGCGACCGGCGCATATTTTTCCCGTGAGGCCGGGGTTTCGCTTAACTTGGGTGATCCGATCAGCGCGGATCAAATGCGTACCGTCGCGACCCACATGGCGGATCTTTTGACAAAGGCAATCACCAGTCGTGACCTTCCCAAAGACGTGAGCGCCTTATTCTTAACAGAAATCCCGACGGACTTTGCTGATCTGACGGGTGTCGTCTTTTCGGGCGGTGTTGGGGCCTATGTGTCTGGTCAAGAAGACCGGGATTTTGGCGATCTTGGGTTTCATCTTGGGGCCTTGTTGCGCACACGGGCGTTAGCCGGAGATTTTGGGGCGCCCATGCTCGCATCGGGTTCTGCAATTCGGGCAACAGCACTTGGCGCGTCGGAATACTCTGTTCAACTCTCAGGGCAAACCAGCACTATCACAGCGCCGGGACGATGCTTGCCGCGCCGCAGCTTGCAAGTCCTAAAGCCGGCGATTGATCTGGCTGATAGCCCGGAAAGTACAGAGATTGCAGATGCGATCCAAGCGCATTTTGAAGCTTTTGACCTGGACCCAGTTCAACACGAAGTCGTTCTGGCGTTCGAATTCCAGACGGTGCCGGAATACGCCCGCATTCGCGCATTGGCCGATGGTATCCAAGCTGCTCTGTCCGGCCGTATTGCCGCCGGGCAGGGGCTTTATGTGATGATCGATGGGGACATAGCGCAAACGCTCGGGGGTATCCTGCGAGAGGACCTTGGTGTTGAGAACGATCTGCTGATATTGGACGGCATAAGCTTACGTGATTTCGATTATATTGATCTGGGCAAAATACGCCTGCCGTCCTTCACGGTGCCTGTCACCGTCAAATCCCTGCTGTTTTCCGACGATCCGCGTGGCGCGCGCCGGCAGGATCGGATACAGTTTTCCCCACCCACCGGCTCAGATCACCATCATCATAGCCTCCCGAAAAGCGATTATAATGACATCTGAGCAACCAGTTGACAGTTGGTCGTCCGACCGCAAGAGTGGAACGCAGTTCTTCCTTATGGAACAGGGCGCTTTGCAATGACTGATGACGTACCGCGGCCATTACGGAAAGAAATCAACCGCAATCCACGACGTAATGCATCGCGGCTGTCTTCTGTAACAACGGCGATTCATCTTTTGAAGACATTCACTGAAGAAGATGAAACACTTGGCATCAGCGAGCTTGCAAAGCGGTTGAACGTTGCAAAAAGTACTGTTCACCGCCTTGCCGGCGCGCTGTTGGATGAAGGTCTTTTGCAGCAAGACCCAGAGAGTGGTCGCTACGGCCTTGGTGTGGGGCTTTTCTCGCTTGGGGCTTTAGTGCGCTCGCGGTTGGATGTTACAAATGAGTCGAAGACTATCCTGAATGTCTTGCGCGAAAAAACGCAGGAAAATGTGCGTCTTGCAGTTTTGGACCGTCAAAGCGTTGTGTTCTTACATGATTTAGAAAGCCCGCAGGCGTTGCGCATTCGATCCGCCACAGGGCAGTTGAAACCTGCTTTTTGCACCGCAGAGGGGCTTTGCCTGCTTGCCGGATTGCGCGCGCCGGATCTGGAGACATTCCTGCAGTATCCAAGGGACGTGCGTGCGCCCAATACCATCACCGACAAAGACGAATTTCTGCAATCGCTGCGCCAAGTGAAGCGGCGCGGATATGCCTTTGAAGACGAATACTGCGATGAGGGTACGCGCTGTGTCGCGGCCCCGATCTACAATGCAGAAGGGCGACTTGTTGCAGCTGTCGGTGTTGCGGGCCCGCGTATTCGGATCAAAAAAGCTCAGGTGCCCAAGCTTGCCCCGGTGGTGACTGGAGCCGCGAACGAAATTTCGCAGCGCATGGGTTATGTCTTGCGCCAGCCCATCTACGTTTGATCGGAAACCACATATGCCCACAATCACTCAAACCCCTGATGGGCATGTATTCGACTGCGAAGAAGGCGATACAATCCTGCGCGCAGCTTTGCGTGCAGGGATTGGCATGCCGTATTCCTGCAATACCGGGTCATGCGGCAATTGCCGGTTCCAACTGTTGGACGGTGAGGTCACGCACTTGCGTGACGATGCGCCGGCATGGTCAGAACGCGAGCTAAAGCGTGGTCGTTGGTTGGGGTGTCAGGCCGTTCCGAACGGGGACTGCAGTGTTAAGTTCCGCGCCATGGATCAATATGTGCCTTACAATCGGCCTGAATCCTTTGAAGCAGAGCTGACTGGGATCGAAAAGATCACTCACGATATTTCTCAATTCATGTTCCAAGCCGATGCTGTGCCGTTCTTTCGCCCGGGACAATACGCTTTGCTTCATGTTCCGGGCGTTACTGGCGCGCGGGCTTATTCGATGTCCAACCTTGGTGCAGGCGGCACGTGGCAGTTCATGATCAAACAGATGCCAAGCGGTGCGGCGACGGGGCAGCTGTTTGAGTCAGAACTGGGTGCGAAGATCACCATTGATGGACCTTACGGGACTGCATTTCTGCGCGAAGATAGCCCGCGTGATATCGTGCTGTTGGCTGGCGGCTCGGGTCTCTCGCCAATTGTATCAATCGCAAAAGGCGTAGCCAAGGCAGGGATGCTGGGCACGCGCAAATTGCATGTGTTCTATGGTGGTCGGGACGTGAGTGATCTTTGCGACGCGACAGTCCTTGGCGCAGAGGCGGCGGGAGCGGCGCGGTTCGTGGCCGCGCTATCCGAACCAGATGCCACTTGGACCGGCCCGAAGGGCTATCTGCATGACGTGGTTTTTGAGGATATGGGGGCTGCATTGAAAGACTGCGAAATCTATTTCGCAGGGCCAGCTATCATGTCCGCAGCCGTCCAAAAGATGACCCATGAAGCTGGCGTCCCGCAGGACCAGCTTCACTTTGACGAATTTTACTAAACCCAGGGGCGAACTATGACTAGATTATCAATGACTCTTGGCTGTTGGGACTATGACCGTGTCCAACCGTTGATGGATGGCCGGGTGCGGCCTGACGGCATTGATTTGCGCTTCCTCAATATGATCGTCGAAGAGACGTTCTTTCGGATGGCGAAATTCCGGGAATTTGACGTCTCGGAAATGTCGATGTCATCCTTTGTGGTTTCGCACTTCAAGCAAGACCGGCCGTTTGTGGCGATCCCGGTGTTCCCGTCGCGATTCTTTCGGCATTCCTGCATCTATGTGAATGCGGATGCAGGGGTCAACGAGCCCAAGGATCTGATCGGTAAACGGTTCGGTTGTCCTGAATACCAAATGACAGCGCCAGTGTGGATCAGAGGCATTCTGTCCGAGCATTACGGTGTTCCAGTAGACGGGCCAACCTATGTGACGGGGGGCGAAGAAACGCCAAACCGTGAGGAAAAAATCAGCATTGAGTTGCCCGATAACTTCCGGTTAGAGCGGATCGGGCCGGAAGATACCTTGGCGCAGATGCTTGCAGATGGCCGGATCGACGCTTTCCATACGGCGCGCAAGCCATCTACCTATGACGGGGTGCGCGTGAAGCGCTTGTTCCCGAATTATGTCGAGGTCGAAAAGGCCTATTGGCGTGACACGGGTATCTTTCCAATCATGCATGTGATTGCGATCCGCCGCGAAGTTTATGAGCAGAATCGCTGGGTTGCGATGAACCTGTTCAAGGCGTTTCGTGAAGCACAGAACCTTTGCTACGCCGGGCTTAAGGAAACGGCGGCGCTTAAGGGAATGTTGCCGTGGTTCAACGCCCATGTGGAAGAGGCGTTCGATCTGATGGGCGAAGATTTTTGGCCTTACGGCGTGGAAAAAAACCGCGCCACGTTGGATGTTTTCCTGCGGTATCACCATGAACAGGGCCTCTCACCGCGCAAGTTGGAAGTTGATGAGATGTTTGCTCCCGAAACTTATGAGGAATTCGTCATATGACGAAAGTCACAATCCCCGATCTTCATCGGAAGAAACAAAAGGGTGAGAAGATTTTTGGCGTTGTCGCCTGGGACACCCATATGGCGGCGATTGCGGACCGTGTTGGCGCTGATATCGTGTCGGTCGGCGATACCGTGGGCAAAAACCTATGGGGCCACGACACGATGTTTGAGATCACCATGGACGAAATGATAATAGTGACCAAAGCGGTGCGGCGCGGTGTTAAACGCGCGCTGGTGTCGGCGGATTTCCCATACGGGCCCTTGCAAGAAGGTGTGGATAGCGCCCTTCGGGCGGCAATCCGTCTGGTCAAGGAGGCGGGGATTGACCTGCTGAAGCTTGATGGCGCGGCCGACTACCCGGAGGCAGTTGAGGCGCTGACCCGTGCGGGTATTCCGGTCTGGGCGCAGTTTGGCTTGACGCCGCAAACCGCCCTCGCGACAGGGATTCCATATGAAAATCAAGCGGATGCTACAGAGGCTGCGCCCGGCATGGAGGCGCGTTTGATTGCTGAGGCCAAGGCGATGGAGGCTGCAGGCGCGGTTCTTTTGGATTTCACCAACTCCGGCCCAGTGATCGGCCCAAAGGTGGTCGAGGCCGTTTCAATCCCGGTGATCGGCGGCTTCGGTGGTGGTCCCTGGTTGGATGGCCGTGTCCGGCTGGCGCAGGCGGCGGTTGGCTATAACGTGGCCGCGCTCGATAAAGAACCGTCGGGCTATGCCAATATTGCGCGCACTATTCACGACGCATTGTCTGAATGTGCTGAGGATGTCCGGTCTGGGCGTCAGATCAAAGGACAGCCGGGGAGGTAGTGCCATGCCAACCGCTCACATCGACGGAATTGATACGCATTATGAGGTGCTCGGGAAGGGCCCGCCGCTGTTGATGTATGCGCCCGGCGGCTTTGATGCGCAGATTAGTAAGTGGTCTGACCTTGGGGTCTATAAGCGCATTCGCCTGCTCAACCATTTACCGCTGAAGTTTACTTGCATCCTGTTCGACCGCCGTGAGAATGGTCTGTCTGGCGGCCGTGTCGAGCGGATTACTTG
>NZ_JBVCWP010000040.1:0-20609 GCF_057460485.1 Boseongicola sp. | reverse complement strand
GGGATGGTTCGATGCTTTTTTTGAACCCGCACTGAATATCTGGGATGTGGCGGCCGGCTTGCTGATCGTTGAAGAGGCGGGTGGCATGGTTCGCCACGACCCGTTCTCTGACTTCCTTGTAAAGCCATCTAATGTTATGGCTCGCAATCGGGGTTTCCCCGGTTTGACGACAATACTTAATTCTGTTGAATTTGCGTGAAACCTATCAGCGATGTCATAGGAAACCGGCGTCGGCCACCAAGGTGAGTTGACCGGAAAGCGCGGCGCATGCCGGAGGATTATCCTACACTATGATTGATCGTTGGTGCGGGCAGGTTGCAGTTCTTGCGGACCCTCATTTTCATGATTCTGGCGCCGGGCATTCCTATGGGCTCGAGTCAGCGGATTGCGTACGCAGCCTCGCAGAGTCCGTCGTCTCGACAAGAGTATTCAACGAAGGCGCCGCGGCCTTGGTTTGCGCACTGGATATTCTGGTCGAGCGAGGCGTCCGTCTCGTGATGATAGCGGGAGACCTGACCGACGATGGCCAAGCTCCTAATTGGCGTGCTTCTGCGAAAGTGTTGGATCGTTATTCTCAACGACATAACATGCGGTTCTTTTTGACACCGGGCAACCATGACCAGTGGTGTGGCGATGGCAAGCCCTTGCGAAAGGAGATGGTCAGTTCCCATGGAACGACCTTTGCGGTGTCGGGCGACAAATCTGACGAGACGGCACGCTTCGCACCAGAAATGTTCCAGATCGGGCAAGCTGACGTTCTTAACTACGCCTCGGGGTTCGGATTTTGTCGCCATTCGGACGACCTGCACTGGGAAACTCCTTTTGGCTCGTCAGATGAATTGGCAAGCCGCATTGGCATGGTGTCTCGGGCAGGAAGGGACCCCGTGGAATTGCCGGATCTGTCTTATCTTGTTGAGCCGGTAGAAGGGCTTTGGATCCTGGCGATTGATGCAAACGTCTATTTGCCGAACGAAAGTGGATGGCGTGACTTTGGAAATGAGGGCTGGACTGCCGTATCGCGACACAAGGCTTGGCTGCTTGACTGGATCAGCGATGTCTCCCGTCGCGCAAGGGCGTCAGGTAAGCAGCTTTTGTCCATGTCGCACTTTCCGGCTTGTGATGTGCTTTGTGGGGTTCCGCGCGGGTTGGCCGAACGTGTCATGCCAACTTTGGACGTGGCGCATGCGCTTGCGCGCACTCGGATGGGACTGCATTTCAGCGGGCACTGGCACATCAACCGCACTGGTGCTCAGACCGTCGGAGATGATTGGCTGGTAAATGTCGCTGTGCCTTCAACGGCGAGTTTTCCTGCGGCGTTCAAACTGGTCGATTTGCAAGGTACAAAGGCTCGGATAGAAACACTTCGGTTGGGGTCGGTCTCAGGGTTTAATGCTGCCTTCGGGCACTACATTGCGGAACAACCAATGTCGCAGTTGGCTCAGAGCGATAACTACGACAGCTTCTTGGCTCTGCATTTTGCGGGCCTCATTGGGACGCGCTTTCTGGTGCAAGACTGGCCTGAGGCGTTCTGCGCATCGTTAGAAGGGTCTACGCTGGCGGAAATCCTGGCTAGGATAGGCTCTTGTGTGCCCGAGATGTCCGGCTCAATCCCTGCGCGTTTGGCTATGGAGGACTTTTATGCGCTTGAGCACGGTGGGCAGTTGGCCGGAGTGCCCTCAGGCCGCTTGGACGTCTACACACGCCTTGACGCGTCCGTTCTGACGGAGAGTTCTGACAGTGACCGCAGGCTTTTCCAGGGTCTGGCTCACTACAGTCAGGCACTGCCGGACGATACTTTCAGTGTGCATCTATTGGATGGAACGATCATGACTGGTCCTGTCAGAGGTATCTAGCTTGAGCCGGGTTGGGTGGCAGTTTAGCGTCCTTCGATGACAAAACGCTCCCCTTTCCGGTATTTCAAGACATGCCGACTTCGTCCGCACTGCAGACTTAGATGAATTGAAATGCCTGCAAAATGTACGAAGGTCCGCTTCAGAGAAGCTGCGGCGCAGCATCGCAACCCTCGGTCAAGGTCAGCAATGGGCCGGTCGTGTCGCTCGACACAAGGGGCGGAAAGCAGACCTTCGCTGCGGGGTTCGCCGATGTCTGCTATGCGCGTGTGGTTTCAACGGGTTGCTGCAACACACGCCTCAAATTTCTCTGCTGGGGTTTGATATTGCAAGGTCTTTCGAGGCCTCTCGTTGAGCTGGCGAGCGACTGCGCTCAGCTGTGCTTGGCTAAAACCCGATGTATCAATGCCTTTCGGGAAGTACTGGCGAAGAAGTCGATTGGTGTTTTCATTACTCCCTCTTTGCCACGCATTGCCCGGCAGGCGATTGCGTAGCAATCTGCCGAGAGGGGTGACTGAGGATCACAAAAATAGACGTCAATCTTTGTAGCCATCGATGACGATGCACGGTCAAAACGCCGCCCAATTGAACTCAGTGGCTCTCCACGCTGCCATCGACCCCACATCTCCGATTTCTGTTGAGCCGTATAAAATGTCCGCTGACGATACTTCATGCTTAACACTCCATCTTTCCAAAAAGACTAAAGTGTTGCGACCACCCTTTGAACTCACAGGGACAAAGCAGCCTTTGGCAGATCAGGTCATGTGAGCCAGTCAGTTTTGACCACCTGCACCTATCAGGGTCCTGCGAATTGGATGTCGCGCGAAACTCTGTGGCTGTCGGAAACGAAGTTTCCTGAGTTGTTGAGGATCTGAGCTGGGGATAGTATGCCCCGGAACTATTCAGAACGAGAGACAAAAAATGGCCCCGAACAGCCTTGGCATCGTCGTCCTCCTGGGGCTTCTGGCAGGGCCCGCCCTTGCGGATTGCGCGGCCGACAGTCTTGCGGCAACGCCGCCTGAATTTTACACGATCCTGCCCGCGCCACCTGATCCCGCGCTTCGACCGGTGCTTCCTGAATGCTTGCGCGGACTTTCCGGGCCCGAGCAGGAGAATTGCCCTCGGGACGAGATCACCGCCTATGGCACGGCCGTCGAGACTTGGGTTGCCGCACTGAATTCCTATGTCACCAACACCAGCCGGTTTGCAAACGAAGCGGCGGTGTTCGCCAATTCCGCGATCGACTATGCGCAGGAAGCACGAACCTATGCCGATGTCGCGTTCGAATTCGCAAATTGCGAAGCAGCGGCAATCTACGACGCGTCCGAAAAATAAGCCGGCATTTCCCAAGTAGAACGCCCTCCCTTCCGTGCTGCTGCCGTTTTGCGCACCTTTGGGCTCTGGGTCGCCATTGGATGTCTTTCACTTTTGCACGCAATGGCTGAGTTCTGGCCACTATCGTCGTGTCACAAACGATCGTTTTTGGTACATTAGTTGTGGTAAAGGGAATATTGTCCGCTGTGGGACTGAACTGGAACTCGCGCAATGCGCGCGCGTTCAGCAGAAAAAACCTGAACCCATTGTCGGCCTAGCCGCTGAAGCAAAGCTCTGTCAGAGCGCGTAGTCTTTGCAGAACGGCGTATCTGGTAATTTGGCTGCGCGGTGTTGGCCTTCAGTCAGTCAGCACATTAGCTAAGAATGCATCGATCGCGTCGCGGACCTCGGTGCCCGACTCTTCCAAGACCCACATGACGTGCTTTTGGAGCCATTTCTCGACAACCAGAGTGATAACATCAATACCAGCTTCGCCCCAGCCTCCGAAAGTGTTTCCAAATGTGGACGCGCTTCGGTTAGGTCGCCAGGTCGAGTGCGCGCGCATTCCGGCTTAGAACTTCCGAATTGCGAATGGGTTTATCAGTCATTGCTGACCGCCTCGACTTCAATTTCGACGCGGTATCCACCAATCAATCCCGCAACTACAATTAAAGTATTTGCCGGTTTGATGTCGCAGAAATACAGCCCGTGTGCTCGTGAAACCGCTTCGACGTCGGCCTCGTCCACAACATAAATGCGCGTGCGCACAACGTCTTCAACAGAAGCCCCCAAGGTTTCAAGCGCAGCCAGGATTTTGTCGATAGTGTAGGTCGTTTGCGCGCCGGCATCGTTAATAGCCACAACCCGGTCAGCACCAGCCGTGGCCGTCGTGCCTGAGACAAGGATACGATTGCCGATCTTCTGTGCGCGCGCATATCCCGCAATATCTTCCCATTTCGATCCGCTGAGAACCTGCCTACCGCCGGCGCGATGCGGCGCATCGGTAGCCTTGTGGAGCATTGGCATGGAATCCAAATGGTGGCTGAGATCGCCGCTTGCCGTCAGAAATGGCGGTTTGCGATATTCGTCGCCGCAATCGCCGGGCACCTGGCGGGTGGCTGAAAATGCTTCATCCAGTCTGTCGTGATCTTCGCGATCCAATGCAAACGAAAAGAGCCGCTGATTGTCGTCCGTATGCACGCGTTCGCCAAGGCGCGCGCCGACGATGACACCAGCGACGGCAGGGTGCTCCAGCACCCATCGTGTGGCGACGTTTGATATCGAGATATTGTGTTTTTGTGCAATCGTGTTCGCCGCGGACAGAATGCCTTGGAAAGCCTCCCAGCCGCCGGTCACGTCGATGAAACGCTTGTATTTCATTTTCGACCAATCGGGGATGTCCTTCGGTTCGGCCTGTGCCAACCAACGGTCTGACAGGAAGCCGCCGCACAGTGTCCCGTAAGCCAGAAGCTTGGCGTCGGTGGCAGCGCAAAGGGCGGACAGTTGATTTGCTGCGCGCCGGTCAACCAGCGAGAAAGATACCTGATTGGTCAACAGCGGGACGCCATCGGATAGGGCGATTTGCAGATGTGCTGAGTCAAAGTTGGTAACGCCGATTTCGGCGATCAGACCTTCGCTGCGCATCTCTGCAAGCTCGTGCAGGGCATCAAGCCATGCAGCGTGCTTAAAACTCCACCAATGAAATTGCAGCAGATCGACGCAGTCCACACCGAGGCGCGTCAGCCGATTTTCAACACCGGCGCGCACAACGTCGCGGGTCATCGGGCCTGGCATTGGACACCATTTGGTGAAAGCCAGCGGACGCGGCGCTCCGCCCCTTGCCAGCAAACGTCCGGCGATGATCTCGGCACTGCCATAGTGATCGGCCATGTCGAAGGTGTCGAACCCACGCTGAGCGTAGGCGTCCAGCCAATCGGCTCCCGCTTCGGGATCAATGGTGTCACCGTTCTTCTCAATGTCGGCGACCTGCCAGAGGCCTGTCAGAACGCGCGAAATCTCCAACTTGTCGGAAAGACGAAGGCGGTCTGGGCGGTTTTGGGCGGTCATAAGGCGTCCTCGCTTCCAAGTGACTTCAGGCGAAAAGGGCTTGTGAGCCAGGCCACATTCGATAACCTACCCAGATAAGACTAGGTGTTGGGGACAGTCCAGCAGAAGGACGGGAATGGATCAAGGCAAGACCGGGGAATTCTGGCTGTACGATTTGAAAGTCGAGACCGTCCTGGACGGCCGAACGCCGGTTTGCCGCCACATAGAGGGCGACAGCTTTCGGGTGGAAGGAGAAACTTTGGTGTTCGAACCCGGAACGCACATTTCGATGTATGCGCTGGCCGCGGTGCTTCCTCTCTTGCCGGTCAAGCAGCGGATGACAGATCCCAACGATTGGGTTAGCACGGATGCCGAAGTTGCCTGTCCCGATCCCCATTGTGGCGGGCGGTTCAGGATCACGCGACTGGGCAAGCGTCGCTTCACTCATGCCGCCACAACGGGCCTGCTAGAAGCACGCGGCGAAGCCTATTGGCAAGCGGACAAGTCATGAGTCTGGACACCATTCAGCTGCGCCCGGGCTATGCCATTTCGCGTGTGATCAAGGGCGGCTGGCAATTGGCTGGCGATCACGGACCCGTGGAACGTACGGACGCGGTGCGCGATATGGAGGCGTTTCTGGACGCTGGGATCACCACGTTTGACTGCGCGGATATTTACGTCGGTGTGGAAGAGATGATCGGCGATTTCATTGGCGACATTCGTGCGCGGCGCGGCGCCGCGGTTGCGAACCGGGTGCGGGTGCACACCAAGCTAGTGCCGGATTTGGGGTTGCTGGAGAACATTCAGGCCAAGGATGTCGAGGCGATCATCGACCGGTCGCTGAAGCGGTTGCAGATCGAACAGCTTCATCTAGTGCAGTTCTTTTGGTGGGATGTGTCCTTGGGCAATCCTCAGGTGGGGCTTGAGGTGCTGAAGCGGTGTCAAGAGAAGGGCAAAGTTGCGCATCTGGGCGTCACGAACTGGGATGCGGCCGAAACGCAGCCATTTCTTGATACGGGCTTCGACGTAGTTTCGACGCAAGTGCAGTATTCCCTGCTGGACCGGCGGCCCGAGAATGGACTGACGAATTGGGCCTTGGCGAACGATGTGCAACTTCTTTGCTACGGTACTTTGGCGGGCGGGTTTCTGACGGAGCGTTGGCTGGACCAGCCCGACCCGGGGTTCGAGTTCGAGAACCGCAGTCTGATCAAATACCGTCTGATCATCGACGAGTTTGGATCGTGGGAAACTTTTCAGCGCCTCTTGAGGGTGCTAAAGTCAATCGGCGACAAACACAGCGTTTCGCTTTCCAGCGTTGCCACCCGTTGGGTGCTGGACAAACCTCGGGTCGCCGCTGCCATCGTGGGCGCGCGTTATGCCCGGCACCTGCCGCAAACACTTGAGGTGTTTCGTTTCGCTATAGATGGCGAAGACAAGGCTGCTATCCAGGCGGTTCTGGCCGCTGCGCCAGGACCTCAGGGGTCGGTCTTTGCTTTGGAACGCGACCGCAACGGACGGCACGGGCGGATAATGAAATACAACCTGAACACCAAGCCTGACGACAAGGTGCTTGGGAGTGGATGACGCGATCCTTTCTGTTCACAGCCTAAGTCGTAGCTTCGGTCAGATGAAAGCTGTGGACAACGTGTCTTTGCGTGTCCGCCGTGGTTCCATGACTGGATTGATTGGCCCCAACGGTGCGGGGAAATCTACACTTTTCAATCTGTTGACCGGCGCTTTGAAGCCGGATGGCGGTACGGTGCGGCTGGAAGGCCGCGATGTCAGTGGCCTGCCGCCCAACCAGTTGTTTTCGCTTGGATTGGGGCGCACCTTTCAAATCCCACGTCCTTTCGTGCGAATGAGTGTGCTGGAAAACGTTATGCTCGCGCCGCCGGGACAGACCGGCGAGACCGTGACGGGACCATTCCTGTTTCGCACCCACATGCGCGATGAGGAACGGCGCATCCGCGACAAGGCCTTGGAGGTGCTGGATTTCGTTACACTTGGGGCTCTTGCCGACCATCCGGCGGGACAGATTTCGGGCGGTCAGATGAAGCTGCTTGAACTGGCGCGCGTCTTGATGGGCGATCCCAAGCTGATCCTGCTTGATGAACCTGCTGCCGGTGTGAACCCGGTTCTGACAGAAACCCTCATCGGCAAGATTGAAGAGCTTAACCGGCAAGGCACCACCTTTGTGATCATTGAACACGACATGGATTTCGTCATGCGCCATTGCGATCCGGTGATTGCGCTGGCCGCCGGACGCGTGATTTTCGAGGGCACAAGCGACGAAGCTTTGGCCAACCCGGTGCTGCTGGATGCTTATCTGGGGGCGACTACGGATGAGTGAGTTAATCCTTCAGGTTAGTGATGTTACCGCTGGCTACGTGCCTGATTTGCCCATCTTGCGAGACGTAGCGCTGACGGCGCAAGCTGGGCAGATCACTCTGATCATCGGGCCAAATGGGGCGGGCAAATCAACGCTGATCAAGGCGATTGCCGGATTGATCCCTGTCAGTGGTGGCAAGATTACATTTGATGGCAATGATATAACCGGCATTCGCACTGATCAGATCTCGGAACGCGGAATTGCCTATGTCCCGCAAACCGACAACATCTTTCGCAGTCTGACCATTCGTCAAAATCTTGACCTTGCCCTGCGTCGAGCGGGCGATGCGACAGCCGCACTTGCCCGTTTGTTCGAACAATTCCCTGCACTGGCCGACAAACATCGAGACAAGGCGGGCACCCTGTCGGGCGGTCAGCGGCAGTTCCTTGCAATCGCCATGGCGCTCGCCTCTAGCCCGCGCCTGATCCTGATGGATGAACCTTCTGCCGGACTGTCGCCCAAGGCGGCACAAGAGGTGTTGGAACATGCCCGCGCGCTCACTGCTGATGGCGTTTCGATCCTGCTGGTCGAGCAGAACGTTAAGCAGGCGCTTCGGCTGGCCGACCATTGCTTCATTCTGGCCGAGGGGCGCAATCAGGTGGACGGGGCGGCGCTCGAATTGCTGAACGACAAGGTCGTAGGAGAGATCTACCTTGGCGGCAGGCGGGTGGGCGCCGCATGATCCAGAACCTGATCGACGGGGTGCTGACCGGCTCTTACATCTCGCTGGGCGCAATTGGCCTGACGCTGGTGATGCACATCCTGCGGTTCGCCAACTTTTCGCACGCCGAGCTATTGTCGCTGGGCGCTTATGTGGCGTTGGTTTTTGACGCGCTGGTCTCAAACCTTGTGCCCGTATTTGCGGTGAAACTTGCACCACTTTCGCTGACCTTTGCCCTAATCTTTGCAATCTTCGCGTCGATGGTGCTGACAGGGCTGTCGGCTTTAGTAATCGACCGGCTCGTTTTCAAACGCGTGCGCGAAAAGGGGCAAGAGCTTTCGATGGTCTTTGCGAGCTTTGGCATGGCGCTGGTGATCCGTAACGTAATCGGTCTGATCTTCGGTCTAAGTCCCGAGCTATATTCCCGCGACATCGCCTTTGCCATGGTCCTGAGCCGCGATCCTTTGATCCTTGTGAAGCCTGATCAAGTTTTCGTCCTGATCGCCGCTCTGATATTGATGCTGATCCTGCACCTGATACTGTCGCGTACCACCTTTGGCTATTCGTTGCGCGCGGTGGCCGAGAACCCGTCGCTGGCGCAGGTTAACGGCGTCAACCTGCAACGCACCATCATGTGGGTCTGGCTGATTGGCGGCGGGTTGGCCGCCGTGGCTGGTGTGTTTTACGGTCTGAGCCACCAGTTGATCCCGGTGATGGGGCGGGACCTCGTCTTGCCAATATTCGCCGCCACGATCGTGGGCGGGATCGGCAGCGTCTACGGCGCCGTTCTGGGTGGTTTCATTGTGGGCATTGCGGGCAATATGGCGCTGGTCGTGCTGCCGTCCGGCTATACGCCTTCAGTGCCGTTTCTGCTGATCCTTTTGGTTCTGATGATCCGCCCCAACGGGCTTTTCGGCGAGGCGCGGGCATGATCGGCGTGGTCTCATACCTTGTGTTCTTCGCAACGACCGCGTCGATCCTTGCCATCGCGGTGCTTGGGCTGAACCTGCAGTGGGGCAACACCGGGCTTTTCAACGGCGGTGTCGTCGCGTTCTTCGGCGCGGGCGCTTACGGCACGTTGATTTTGGGCGGCACGCCACAGGCCGGTCATCTGGGGGGCTTTGGTCTGTTCTACCCGTTCGCATTGCTAGGCGGAATGGTGGCGGCGGGGCTGATGGCGTGGGTGGTTGGCTTGCTGACCCTGCGTCTCAGGCACGATTATCTGGCCATAGCGACTTTTGGCGTTGCCGTTGCCTTCGAGAACCTGATGCGCAACGCGGAATGGCTGGCAGGCGGCGCCAAGGGCGTTCGTGGGTTCGAGAGGCCGCTGCGCGCGGCCTTGGGGGACGGTTTCCTGTACAATCTGCTGTTCTTCGCAGTCGTCCTGCTGATCCTGATCGCCACCTATCTATTCCTTGAACGCCTTGTCTCCTCACCCTTTGGACGCCTGTTGCGCGCGATCCGAGAGGATGAAGAAGCGGCGCAATCCCTTGGCAAAAGCCCTTCAAAAATTCGACTGACGGCCTTCATCACCGGCTCCGTGATCCTTGGTCTGGCCGGTGGGCTTTACGGCACATTTTACGCCTTTGTCAGCCCGCAAGATGTGCTGCCCACGTTGACTTTCCAAATCTGGGCGATGCTAATTGTGGGCGGCGCGGGCAATAATAAGGGCGCGATTTTCGGAGCGTTTCTTATCTGGGGCGCGTGGACGACTTCGGGTTGGGCGCTGTCACGTTTTGCGCCCGTTGAGGCACAGCTTTACACCGGCTCGGTTCAATTCATACTGATCGGGTCTGTCATAGTCGGCATGTTGATGTGGCGGCCACAAGGGTTGCTGCCGGAACGGCTTGTCGTCTCACAAAGGGGAAACCCCCCATCGAATGAGTAGGGAGAGAAGGAATATGTTTAAATTCAAGAATTTAGGGGGCGTACTGGGCCTTGCTCTGGGGCTGGCGATGATGTCCGGCACAGCGCACGCACAAGATTGCACAACCAAGATCGGAGCCGTGTTGCCCACGTCAGTTGACTGGGGCCGACCCATTGCCGAAACCGCGCAATTCGCTGTTGATCAGGTGAATGCCGCTGGTGGTGTTGCGGGCTGTCAGATCGAAATGGTGCTGCGTGACACTCAAGTGGACCCCAAAGTGGGCGTGGATGCGGCTAAGGCGCTTGTCGATCTTGACGGGGTCAGCGTGCTGCTGGGCGCCGTGTCCTCAGGCGTGTCGATGCCGATCCTGACGTCAGTGACTGTGCCGAGCGGTGTACTGCAGATGTCCTGTTGTTCCTCGTCAACCGCGTTCACTGGATTGGCCGAAGAGGGTAAGACCAAGGGTTTGTGGTTCCGTACATTTGCCACCACCGGCGTACAGTCCGCAGTGGGTGCCAAGGTCGCCGCCGACCAAGGCTACAAAACCGTGGCCGTCATGTACAAAAACGACGACTGGGGGCAGGACATGGCCCGCTTGATCGCCGCTGATTTTGCTGCCGTTGGCGTCGAGGTAACATCTTCGGTTGCGGTCAATGACGGACAGCCGAGCTATCGTGCGGAAGTGACGGAGGCGCTGGGCAGCCAGCCCGAAGCGCTTTACCTCGCGCTTTATCCGGCCGAGGGCACAGCCGCAGTCCGCGAGTGGATCTCGCTTGGTGGGACCCAGAACATGATCCTTGCCAATTCGCTTAAATCTGATGAATTCCGCGATAATGTCGGCATGCAGTACCTTGGCTCGACACTTGGCACCGATACGGCCTCGCCACGTTCGGACAGTGCCGATGCCTTCCGTGCAGCTTACTTGGAGCGGTTTGACTCTGAGCCGAACGGCCCCGGTCTGGCAAACAGCTATGACGCGGCGATGATAGCTCTTTTGGCGATGGAGGCGGCTGGTAAGGACGCGTCGGGTGCGGATGTTGCCGCAGCGATCGCCAAGGTCACTGATCCGAACGGCACGCCGGTCAGCGCGGATACTGCGGGCTTTGCAGCTGCGAAAGAGGTGCTTGCTGGTGGCGGAACGGTGATGTTCCAAGGGGCCACAGGCAACGTGCGCTTTGATGGCAACGGCGACGTGTCCGCTCCTGCAGTTGTTTGGTCGTTCTCGGAAAGCGGCACAGACGAGGTCGAGTACATGTCGTTGAACGAGGTCGATGCGTTTATTGCTTCACTGAAGTAGGCGTAGTTGAACGGTAAATGCCGTTTTTTTGAGGGTCGTCTTAATTGGGCGGCCCTCGCGGTTTTGTCAGAAGGATTTGAGTTGAGACGGGCAGGGGGCACTGTCAGATAAAACCGGCTTGAGCCGGGCAGGGTGTTTTCGTAGCCTGGTCGGATGACAAAATGCAGCCCATTTCGCTATTTCAAGACAAGTCCGGAAATCATCCGTCTGGCGGTGATGATGTATGTCCGTTTTCCTCTTTCACTTCGGAATGTCGAGGACCTGCTGCACGAGCGCGGGATCGACGTCAGCCACGAAACGGTGCGGTTCTGGTGGAACAGATTTGGCCTAATGTTCGCCGCTGAAATCCGTGAAAACCGGGTCAATCGGATGCGTGCTCATTCGAATTGGCAATGGCATCTGGACGAAGTTTTTGTGAAGATCAACGGTGAAACGCACTACCTGTGGCGAGCTGTAGATCACGAAGGTGAGGTGCTGGAAAGCTATGTTGCCAAGCGCTGCGACCGCAAAGCGGCGTTGAAATTCAGGAAAACAATGAAGCGCTTTGGCCAACCACATGTCATCGTGACCGATCTACTGCGGTCTTACGGCGCCGCGATGAAGGTCATCGACAACGCAGATCGCCAGGAAACAGGGCGCTGGCTCAACAACCGGGCCGAGAATTCACACCCGCTGCCTGACAGTGGTTTGCTTGCAAACATGGGGCGACGCACATAGCTGAGGATGCTGCGTCGCAGCGGTCCGGTTCGAGCCCAGAGCAGAATTAGTTGTGGAACTTCACACATGTATCTTGGTCTATCAAACGTCCAGGTTAGTCCACGGCAATGTCGTACCAGGGCGAAGAAGATATTCGCACTGCCTTCCCAATCTCTACCGAATTCAATAACGTCCAGAGAATGGCCAATATATTTTGTGGCAGTTAAGAGCGAATTTGGAAAAAATTATGAAAAATTTGTCTATTTTCTAAGCTCTCTGTCTTCATTCCTGGAAAGATCTGCCAGTACGCATAAAGATCTTGACTGTCGTGAGGAGCCGCTACACCTTTATCGTCAATCTAGCTAAACATTACTCGGCATTCGCGCCCCGATCTGTTCGCCTTGTTTTCAAGGCGTCACAGGACGGGGTTGTTTGTTTTATCGGGGACTTCTGTGAAACGCATCGTAACACTAGGCCTGCTTTTTTCCCGCAGTGGCAGCTATGCCCGGATAAGCGAGGCATGCCTGACAGGCGCGGAAAATGCCATCGCGCGGCTTAATGCAGATCCCACGCGGTCGATTGCATTTGAATCGGTATCGCGCGATCCCGGTGGCAATGTGGATCTATACGGTCCGCTGTGTGAGGAAATCCTGGCCGAGACTCCAGCACGCCATATCATCGGCTGCGTCACCTCTTGGAGCCGTAAGGAGGTCATCCCGACGCTGGAAAAATACGGCGGAACCTTATGGTATGCTGTTCCTTATGAGGGATTCGAGGCATCGGATCATGTTGTGTATCTTCATTCCTGTCCGAACCAGCACCTATTGCCACTGCTGAATTGGACATTCCCGACATATGGGCGACGAGGCTTTCTGACTGGCAGCAACTATATCTGGGGTTGGGAAATGAATCGCCTTGCGCGCGAGACGATCCTTGCCGCTGGCGGCGACGTGCTAGGAGAACGCTATCTGCCGATTGGCGCCGTCGATGTGGACAGGATGATTGACGAAATTCGTGCCACGGCACCCGATTTCATCCTCAATTCCCTGATCGGGCCATCGTCATATGCGTTCCTCAAAGCCTATGCCGCCCTTGGTGAAAGCGATGCTCGATTTAGGCCAGATAATTGTCCGGTTCTGTCGTGCAACTTGACTGAATGCGAACTTGGCGAAATCGCTGACTTTGCAGAAGGTCTGATCGCCACCGGTCCTTATTTTCGACAAGACCCCCGTGCCTTCGGTAGCAGTCACGAGGCGGCAGCGGATTGTGCCGTTCAGGCTTTGGCGGACCTACTGGAAGACAGAACTGCGGAACAGAGCCTAAATATTGGGGACTTGCTGCAATCGCCCGCGGGGCTGAACAGCGGGATCGATGCCAAGACCCATCACACCGACCAACCGGTCCTGATCGCGCGGGTCCAGGATGGCGCCTTTCGCGTGGTCTTTGACGGTGGCGTGCTGCCGGGTGATCCGTATTTGACGCGGCCGGTTCCGGTTGGGGCGCACCATCAGTTGCGGATCGTGTCATGAGGCGGAATGTCCGGACCGTCGATCTGGGTGGCGCGCATGCCATCGTGTTGCATCGCCCACATCCGGTCGTGACGGCGCTGACGCGGCAGTTGCAGGCCGTCGGCCTGAAGGTCGACGCCTGCTGGCCGGAATTGCAGGCCGATGCACTGGCCGCTGATTTCGTGTTCTTCGACGCTGATATGGGGTTCGATGAACAGTTTCCGTGGACGCAGGGCGAGGCTCCGATGCCACTGATAGCATTGATCGGGTCAGAGGCGCCGGGTCGCGTGGAATGGGCCCTGTCTACAGGCGCCAATGCGCAGATTTTGAAGCCTATCGGCGATAGCGGCGTTTACAGCGCGTTGTTGATTGCGAGCCACGCCTTTGAGGCGCGGCAAGCGCTGGCGGCAAATGTAGCCGATCTGCGCCGGCGTCTGGGCGAGCGCCAGACCGTGGTGCAAGCCGTGGTCAGGCTAATGGAAAGCAGCGGTTCGGAACAGGCCGCTTATGCGGCACTGCGGGCCGAAGCGATGGACGCGCGGATCTCGCTTGAAGAGGCCGCTAGCCGTGTTCTTGCCCGGATCAACTGCCCAACCCAAGGCTTCCCGAAGGGTGGTGCTGCATGAGTGATACGACGATGAAATCCATCGCGCGTCGCCCGGACAGCGCATGGGTGCGGCTGCGGCGCCGCAAGATGGCGCTAGTGGGCATGGCGCTGGTTATTCTTATTTTTGGTGCGTCGATCCTCGCGCCGTGGATCGCGCCCTATGATCCGTTCGAGCAGCATTTCGATGGTCTGACGCTCTTTGGAGAGCCACTGCCGCCGGGTGGCGAATACCTGCTGGGCACGGATCTTTTGGGACGCGACCTGTTCAGCCGGTTGCTTTATGGCGCGCGGACCTCATTGATAATCGGTGTCGTTGCCAACGGGATCGCATTGATCATCGGGACGGTGGTCGGACTGACAGCGGGCTTTTTTCAGGGGTGGATTGGTGCCGTTCTGATGCGGTTTACCGATCTGATGATGGCTTTCCCAGCCCTGCTGTTGGCCATTTGCCTTGCGGCCGTCTTTCAGCCGTCGCTTTGGATTGTGGCGTTCGTGATCGCGATGGTGAACTGGGTACAAACGGCACGGGTCATCTATACCGAAACAACCGCCCTGACCGCCCGGGATTTCATCGCCGCTGAGCGGACGTTGGGTGCGAGCACAGCGCGCATTCTGTTTAAGCATATTCTGCCGCATCTCGTGCCGACGATCATCGTCTGGGGCACGCTAGGAATTTCGACGACTGTGCTGCTTGAGGCGACTTTGTCCTACCTTGGCGTAGGTGTGCAGCCACCCACGCCAAGCTGGGGCAACATCATCTTTGAAAACCAGACCTATTTTCAGGCCGCCCCTTGGTTGGTGTTCTTTCCCGGCGCCGCCATCGTTGTGCTGGCGCTGGCTTTCAATCTCGTCGGCGACGCGCTGCGCGATGTGCTGGACCCAACGCTGCGGGGGTCGGACTGATGGCGGGCTATATGCTGCGACGACTGGTGCAGGCCGCCTTGATTCTGCTGGGCGTGTCGCTGATTACCTTCTTTTTGCTCTACGTTCTGCCCGCCGACCCAGTGCGCCAGATCGCTGGCCGATCGGCGACACCGCAGACGGTGGCGAATATCCGGGCGCAACTGGGTCTGGATCAGCCGTTTATCGTGCAATACGGGCGCTATATGGCCGGGCTGTTGCAGGGCGACATGGGTCGCAGCTATTTGCAAAAAACCGATGTGGCAACCCTGATTGCTGCGCGCTTGCCAGCATCCTTGCTGCTGATGGCGGCGGGGATCGGGGCGGAGCTGGTGATCGGGCTGACCATGGGCGTCATTGCTGCCCTATGGCGTGGGCGCGCGGTGGATAGTGGGTTGATGATGACCTCATTCGTTACTGTGTCGGCGCCACAATTCGTGGTCGCACTATTGCTTCTCTACCTGTTCGCTGTGAAGCTTGGCTGGTTCCCGATTGGTGGTTACGGCACGCCCGCCCATCTGGTGTTGCCCGCGTTGACCTTGGGCATTCTGGGGTCTGGCTGGTATGCGCGGATGATGCGATCCAGCATGATCGAAGTGCTGCGCGCCGATTTCATCCGCACCGCCCGCGCCAAAGGGCTAACCCGGCGCCGCGTGATCCTGCGCCATGCCATGCCCAACGCGATCCTACCGATCATCGCGATGATCGGTATTGATATTGGCATTTTCATGGGCGGCATCGTGATCGTCGAAGGTGTATTTGGCTGGCCCGGTATTGGCCAGTTGGCATGGCAGGCGATCCAGCGCGTAGACATTCCGATCATAATGGGCGTCACGCTTGTGTCCGCCTGCGCCATCGTGCTGGGCAATCTGCTGGCCGATCTGATCACACCACTGATCAACCCCCGTATTCGAATTCGGTAACCACTAACAGGAGAAAGACAATGAAAAAACTACTCACATCCACCGCGCTGATCGCGGCAATGGCGATGCCAGCCTTTGCGCAGGAAACGCTGGACCCCAACGCCCAATCCGGCGGTGGGATCGTCGTGACATACAAGGACGATGTCGCCACTCTGGACCCCGCTATCGGCTATGACTGGCAGAACTGGTCGATGATCAAATCGCTGTTCGACGGGCTGATGGATTACGCCCCCGGCACTACCGAATTGCGCCCCGGTCTGGCTGAAAGCTATGACGTGTCCGAAGACGGCATGACCTTCACCTTCCACCTGCGCACCGGCGTCAAGTTCCATAACGGGCGCGAGATGACGGCGGACGATGTGAAATACTCGCTCGACCGTGTCACCAACCCAGTCACCCAGTCACCCGGCGCGGGCTTCTTTGGGGCAATTGCAGGTTATGACGCAATGGCAGATGGATCTACAACGTCGCTGGGGGGGGTCACCGTCATCGACCCCGCCACGGTTGAAATCACATTGTCACGCCCCGACGCAACCTTCCTGCATGTTATGGCTCTAAACTTTGCTTCCATCGTCCCGTCAGAGGCTGTGGATGCCGCCAACGGCGATTTTGGCAAGATGCCGGTGGGCACAGGTGCCTTCAAACTGGACGAATGGACCATCGGTCAAAGGTTGGTGTTCGCCAAGAACCCCGACTACTGGCGCGCGGGGCTGCCCTATCTGGACACCGTGACCTTTGAGGTTGGACAGGAACCCATTGTGGCACTGCTGCGCTTGCAGAACGGCGAAGTAGACGTGCCCGGTGACGGCATACCACCCGCTCAATTCCAAGAGGTAATGGGCGATCCCGAACAGGCCGCGCGCGTGGTCGAAGGTGGTCAGTTGCAAACCGGCTATATCACCCTGAACGTCACCATTCCTCCGCTCGACAATGTCGATGTCCGCAAGGCGATCAATATGGCGATCAACAAGGACCGGATCACCCAGATCATCAACGGCCGCGCCGTGCCAGCGACACAGCCGCTGCCACCGTCCATGCCTGGTTATACCGAAGGTTACGCAGGTTACGCCTTTGATCCCGAAACTGCCAAGCAGATGCTGGCTGATGCGGGTTTCGCTGACGGGTTCGAGACCGAGCTTTTCGTGATGAATACCGACCCCAACCCGCGCATCGCACAGGCGATTCAGCAGGATCTGGCGTCGATTGGCGTCTCCGCATCGATCCAATCGCTGGCACAAGCCAACGTGATCGAAGCAGGCGGCGCTGGCACCGCCCCAATGATCTGGTCTGGCGGCATGGCGTGGATTGCTGACTTCCCAGATCCGTCCAACTTCTTTGGTCCGATCCTGGGCTGTGCAGGCGCAGAGGAAGGCGGCTGGAACTGGTCGAAGTTCTGTGTTGAAGAAATCGACGCCGAAGCGACTGCCGCTGACAGCATGCTGGACCCGACAGCACCAGAGCGGCTGGCAATGTGGTCTGACGTCTACATGAAGGTGATGGAAGAAGCGCCTTGGGTGCCGGTGTTCAACGAACAGCGCTACACGATGAAATCTGCACGCATGGGCGGTGACGACAGCCTTTATGTTGATCCGGTGTCGATCCCGGTGAACTACGACTACGTCTACGTGACCGAGTAAGACCATGTGCAAGGCTTGTGATTATACGATCCACGGCGCGCAACATCATTTCGGTTGGGACAATTCATTTGACCCGGTCGAACGGGTGGAACCGGGCCAGACGATCAAATTTCACTGCCACGACAGTTCGGCGGGCCAGCTTGGCCCGTCGTCCACCGTGGCGGATGTAGCAACGCTAGACTTCGGCAAAATCAACCCTGTCTCTGGCCCGATCTGGGTCGAAGGGGCGGAACCGGGTGATGCGCTGAAAATCACGCTCGACAGTTTTACGCCGCAGGCGCAGGACGGCAAAGGCTGGGGCTGGACTGCGAATATCCCTGGTTTTGGTCTGCTGGCGGATCAGTTCACCGATCCTGCCCTGCATGTCTGGACATATGATCCAGATAGCATGGCACCAGCAATGTTTGGCAAGGAAGGGGCTGTGCCGCTCAAACCCTTTGCGGGGACCATCGGCAATGCGCTGGCGGAACTCGGTCTGCATTCCATCGTGCCGCCCCGGCGCGTCGGTGGCAATCTGGACATTCGCGATTTGGCGGCTGGCACCACGCTCTATCTGCCGGTTGAGGTTGCAGGTGCGCTGTTCAGTGTCGGCGATACCCACGCCGCTCAAGGTGATGGTGAAGTCTGCGGCACTGCGATTGAAAGCCCGATGGACGTGGTTCTGAAACTTGATCTGGTGAAAGGGGCCAACCTCAAGACGCCGCGCTTCACCACGCCTGGGCCTGTCACTCGGCATCTGGATGCCAAGGGCTATGAGGTCACAACCGGCATTGGTCCTGACCTGATGACCGCCAGCCGAGATGCGGTTTCCAGCATGGTCGATTTCCTTTGCGCCACGCGCGGCATGGCGGCGGTTGACGCCTATATGCTGGTCAGCACCTGCGGTGACCTGCGGATATCTGAGATCGTGGATATGCCAAATTGGGTCGTCAGCTTCTACTTTCCGCGCTGCGTGTTTGAATGAACCTGACCGCTAAACATCCGTCTGACGCCGCCCCGGCGTCAGACGTTCCTGAGCCGACCCTGTCGGTGCAAAACCTTTCTGTTTCGGTGGAGACCCAGACCGGTCCTTTGCCGCTTATCAAGAATATCAACTTTACGCTGGCACGCGGCGAAACGTTGGCGCTGGCAGGCGAAAGCGGGTCGGGGAAATCGATCACGTCGCTTGCGATCATGGGGCTTTTGCCGCCGCCTGCCGTGCGGGTGTCAGGCGGCAGTATTATGCTGGGCCACGAAACCCTGACGACCCTTCCTGAGGCAGATCTGCGTGCGCTGCGCGGCAACCGTGTCGCGATGATTTTTCAGGAACCGATGACCAGCCTCAACCCGATCATGACCATCGGAACCCAATTGATCGAGGCAATCCGCGCCCACGCGCCGCTATCCCGCGCCGCTGCGCGGTCCGAAGCACTGGCAGCCCTGCGCGCCGTTCGCATGTCAGAACCCGACCGCAGGATGCACCAATTCCCACATGAATTATCCGGCGGGATGCGACAGCGTGTAATGATCGCGATGGCGCTTGCACTAAAGCCCGACGTGCTGATCGCCGACGAACCAACGACCGCTCTTGATGTAACCGTTCAGCGGGAAGTTCTGGAGTTGCTGCGCGATCTGCAAAAGGCGCAAGGCACCGCAATTTTGCTGATAACCCACGACATGGGCGTCGTTGCGGAAATGGCTGACCGTGTCGTTATCATGCGCCAAGGCCAGATCGAGGAGACCGGCACAGTCCATCAAATCTTCGCTGCCCCTCAGCAGACATACACGCGTGACTTGCTTGCAGCTGTGCCGCGCATGGGCCAGGGCGGCGTGCCTATATCGCGAAAAGAGGCACCAGTCATCGCCGATCTGCGTGACGTTCAGGTGCGTTATGATATCAGAGGCGGCGTCTTGAACCGCGTAACACACCGGGTTCACGCGGTGGAAAGTGTGAGTTTTGACATTCGGACAGGAGAGACATTTTCCCTTGTGGGGGAATCTGGATGTGGGAAATCGACGATCGCACGCGCCATCGTCGGGCTCGTGCCACATGAGGGGGCGATCCATATCGCGGGGCAACGGGTTGGCACCATGACCGCACAGACGAGAAGGCGGCTGAGTGCGGTCACGCAGATCGTGTTTCAGGATCCCATGGCAGCACTGGACCCCCGGATGACTGTGGGCGAACAGATTGCAGAGCCACTGCTTATTCATGGCGAGCACGACGCCGCCAGTCGCCGCGCCCAAGCCGCTGCATTGATGGACAAAGTTGGGTTGACTGAGGCGCAGCTTGATAACTACCCTCATGAATTTTCAGGCGGACAACGTCAGCGGATATGCATCGCCCGCGCGCTGTCACTCACGCCGAAACTGATTGTTGCAGACGAAAGCGTCTCGGCGCTGGATGTGTCGGTGCAGGCGCGGGTTCTTGACCTGTTGCGAGCACTCAAGGACGAATTTGGCATCGCGATGTTGTTTATAAGTCATGATATGGCGGTGGTGGAAAATATCTCTGACCGCGTCGCGGTCATGCATCTGGGCCAGATCGTTGAGATCGGCAGCCGTGGGCAGGTATTCGGCAATCCGCAACATCCCTATACGCGGCGGCTGATGGCCGCGGTGCCTGTCCCAGATCCATCATTTGAGCGAATGGTGGAAAACAGGATTTCCGACGATGTGCCGACACCTCTGCATCCCATTGGTCATAACGTGATCCGCCACCAAATCTTGCAGGTGTCTGATGGGCATTTCGTCGCCGAAACGGACTGACGGCAGATCCGTTTTTCGGACTGCACCTTAGAGACTTTCCAACCAGACTGCGCGATTGCCTGCTCTGTTCTGTATCATGATCACCGTAGAAATCGCCGCTAGAGCGTGTCGGGTTTAATCGGTTCCGTATCCAGCAGCTTTGAAAAAATTGTAGCATTCCTCGTCG
>NZ_JBVCWP010000039.1:0-20731 GCF_057460485.1 Boseongicola sp. | reverse complement strand
GCGTTTTGTCATCTTCACTTATCGGGCGGCGGCAGGCATGGCAGAGGTCAAAACTGCCTTTTTCGAGACCGTGGCCTACGGAAACGCGGCCATCGAAGACGAAGCACTCGCCGTTCCACCGGCTTTGGGTCTTTGGCACCTCCTCTAGGTATTTCAGGATGCCGCCCTTGAGGTGGAACACTTCGTCCACGCCCTGGCCGAGGAGATAGTTTGTCGCTTTTTCGCAGCGAATTCCGCCTGTGCAAAACATCGCGATCTTTTTGCCCTCGAAGCGCGGCGCGTTCGCGGCCCACCACGCGGGGAATTCGCCGAAGGATTTTGTGACAGGGTCCTCGGCCCCCTCAAAAGTGCCTATGGCCACTTCGTAGTCGTTGCGCGTGTCAATGACGGCAACGTCTTGGGAAGAGATAAGGGTGTTCCAATCCTCGGGCGCGATGTAGGTCCCGACGCTTGCCGTTGGGTCGATATTTGGTTGACCCATGGTAACGATTTCGCGCTTTAGCCTGACCTTCATGCGGGGGAAAGGCATCGCTTCTGCGGTGCTTTCTTTCCACGCTATGTCGCCGCAACCGGGAAGGGACTTGATATGTCGTAGCGCGGCGTCGATCCCGTCTCGGCTTCCCGCGATCGTGCCATTTATTCCTTCTTCGGCAAGAAGCAGCGTTCCTCGCACGCCATTCGCGCAGCAGACTTTTGCCAGAGGGCCTTTGAGGAGCTCCGGGCCATCAAATGAGGTGAACTTGTAGAGAGCGGCAACGATAAACATGGGCGTATCCGCTAGCCCAAATGACCGCCGGGCTCAAGGGTGACAGTTGACGCAGCGCACGATGATTTCTAGGCAAGGGTAAATCAAGGAGATCTGCATGCGCCCTGTCACCGAAGCTATTCTGGTTATCGATGTTCAAAGCGATTTTTGCCCGGGAGGCGCGTTGGCCGTCGCGGGAGGCAATGAGATTGTTGCTCCGATCAACGCGATGGTTCCCCAGTTTGCTGTACGGGTTTTCACGCAGGACTGGCACCCGGAAGATCACTCGAGCTTTGCGTCACAGCATGAAGGCGCAGCACCTTATTCCATGACAGAGATGGCGTACGGGCCGCAGGTTCTTTGGCCAGATCATTGCATTATCGGATCAGAGGGTGCCGGATTTCATTCCCAACTGGACACCCGTGGAGCGGATGTCATCATCCGGAAGGGATTTCGGCGCGAGATTGATAGCTATTCAGCGTTCTTTGAGAATGACCATACAACTCCGACAGGGCTCGCGGGCTATCTTCGAACGCGAGGCATTGAGTCTGTCATTTTGGTTGGCCTTGCGACGGACTATTGCGTGAA
Source organism: Boseongicola sp. (assembly GCF_057460485.1). Lineage (NCBI taxonomy): Bacteria > Pseudomonadati > Pseudomonadota > Alphaproteobacteria > Rhodobacterales > Paracoccaceae > Boseongicola > Boseongicola sp. Next base: position 19,398 of record NZ_JBVCWP010000039.1, on the reverse strand, counting down.
TTTCTCTGCGGTAGATGCGGCCAGGCTTGGGTTTCAGGTTACCGTTGTTGAAAGCCTGTGCCGCGCGATTGATCTGGACGGATCGCTGTCCGCGGCCAAGGACGGAATGGCCGCGGCAGGGGTTCGGTTTGCCTGATCAGTGGCCGCCAGCAAGGATACCAGTGCGGATCGAATAGTCAGTTGCAATCTCGTAGTCGGGGTCATCGTCGCTGTCGACGATGAGTTGACCGGCCTTTGATAGCAGCTGATGGCAGTCGTGGCTGAGATGGCGAAGTTGCAGAGACTTTCCTGCAGCTTCGTACTTCTCCGCGACGGCTTCGATGGCTGTCAACGCCGATTGATCAACGACGCGGCTGTCGGCAAAATCCACGATGACGACAGCAGGGTCGTCCTTTGGCTCAAACAGTTCGGCAAAGCCTTCGGAGGAGCCGAAAAAGAGCGGGCCCTGGATTTGGTAGACCCGTGCGCCTTCTGGCGTGTCGTAGCGTTTGGCGTGGATACGGGTTGCGTTATTCCACGCGTAAGTGAGGGCCGAGACGATCACGCCCACAACCACTGCCGTGGCGAGGTCATACATCACGGTGACAAGGGTCACCAAGACGATAACGGCCGAGTCCGAAAGCGGGACGCGGCGCATGATGTTGAATGAGTTCCACGCGAAGGTACCGATCACGACCATGAACATGACGCCGACAAGCGCGGCCAGTGGTATTTGTTCAATAAGGGGTGCTGCGACGACGATAAACATTAGCAAAAACAATGCTGCTGATATGCCGGAGACGCGGGTGCGACCGCCTGATTTCACGTTGATCATCGACTGACCGATCATGGCGCAGCCGCCCATGCCTCCGAAGAAACCGGTGATGGTGTTGGCTGCTCCTTGGGCGATGCACTCGCGGCTGGCTCCGCCGCGCTTGCCAGTAATTTCGCCGACGAGGTTCAGCGTCAGGAGGCTTTCAATCAGGCCGATGGCCGATAGGATCAGCGCATAAGGCAGGATGATTTCGAAGGTCTCGAAGGTCAGCGGCACGACTGGCACGTGGAACTGGGGCAGACCGCCTTTGATGGAGGCGAGATCGCCGACGCGCGGCACATCGAAGCCGAAGACGATGACGACCAAAGCGACGATTCCGATGCCTGCCAGCGGGGCAGGGATGGCGTTGGTAATCTTGGGCATGACCCAGATGATGCCCATCGTTGCAACAACAAGCATGAGCATCAGAGAAAGCGGCCAGCCTGTCATCCATTCACCACCGCCGATACCGTGACCGGAGGCTTCGGCTGTGCCTGGGACCTGAAACTGTGTGAGCTGTGCCAGGAAGATCACAATGGCGAGGCCGTTCACAAAGCCGAGCATGACGGGGTGCGGGACGAGGCGGATGAACTTGCCCCATTTGAGCACACCGACCGCAATCTGGATCGCGCCCATAAGGACAACGGTTGCAAAAAGGTATTCCACCCCATGGGTTGCGACGAGGGACACCATGACGACCGCAAGCGCACCGGTTGCGCCCGAGATCATGCCGGGGCGACCGCCGAAGACGGCTGTGATCAGACCAACGATGAAGGCCGCGTAGAGTCCGACGAGGGGATGGACGCCTGCCACGAAGGCGAAAGCGACAGCTTCGGGAACGAGCGCGAGCGCAACGGTTAGGCCCGCAAGGAGTTCCGTCGGCAGGTGGCCGGTATCGGCTTTGCGGACGTAGCCGGGCAAGTCGGAAAAGATCGAGCGGCGGGCCAGAGCGGCCATTGTCAGTTTGGTCAAAACATGTCCTGGAGTTTTATCAAATTTGGTCGGGACGTAACATACTGAGCCTGAATTGCACGGTCTATCTTGGCATACCAACGTTGCGGTGTGGTAAATGGGGCGCGGCGGCGCAGCCCGTCCGGGTTGCGCGCTGAAGTATTTATAAAGGGGTGAAATTGGAATGGTTAACGAGGCCTTGCCGCAACGGGCGTGTGTTGGGTGTTGTTTCTAATAGCCCAAATCGAAAATGCCATGATTTGCAGAGGAAACGGGATGAAAGCCGATCTTGGCATCGCGTCGGTGCGTCTCGGTGCGAGCGGCATCGAAAAATAGCGCGTCGTTAGGGAGGAGCCGGGTGGCGCTCGGCCCTAAAAGCGCAGGCGGGAGAGGCCGTAGAGAAAGAGACCGACTGATGCCGCTGCCACGATGAAATAGGGCATGCGCATCGCCATTTCTGCTCTCAAAGAGCATGTGACAATCGAGACGATCCAACCCCTGCAAGCGCCGCAACTGCCATCAGGACCCAACCGAAGAAACGATAGAGAAAATCCACCCGGCTAAGCAAATCGTCCGGACTGAGACGTTGGCAATACGATACGGTAACAACGTTCCAAAGCTGAGCTGTGATCATCTCGCTCAAGAGTGCGAACCCCATAACATATGGGTTTGACGTCAGCGCTATGATCCCGAAAGGGACGGCCATCATTGCAGGGGCAAGGAAGACGCTGCTTTGTGCGCCGATCCGTGCGACAAACCCTGGACCCAGAAGGCTGCCAATCACACCACCGGCAGCACCCGCCCTCAGGAGGGTGCCATAACCGATCGCACTCAGCTCGAGTATGTCCTGCGAACAAGGCACCAGGATGGTCATCGGCATCGTCGAGGCCGCGTGGATGAGACCAAGCATGACAGCGAGACGCAGGATCGCAGGGTGCGCGCGCATCCACGTCCAGCCTTCGACAATTTCGGGCGAGACCTTGCAACGGAGTGCTGACTTGCGGTGGGGCATCGAGATTTACCAAGCGAGCCATGCCGCCAGAGCGAAGGTTACCGCATCCAATTAAAGCGGCGCTGGTAAAGAGAAAGCCAGCCAGCGATGGGTCAACGAGGGAGCCCATTATGTGCTCAATGCTCACATTTGGCGGTTTGCGACCTCAAGATTGCCTTCGCCAGCGTGAGGGCAACACCGTTTGCACGGCGTTGACACGCAGCACTTGTGCGGAACCAAGGAGCAGCGCGCGGCCGGGCAGTGCCAGAACCGGCAGGAACGGATCACTCGGCGGTGGAAACTCGGGGGATGTGAGAACCGGGTCGATGACGCCCATGGTGAGGAGGAAACGGAAGATATCGGCTTGCACCATGAGATGGCGGCGATCGAGCAATACTGCGACGAGATTGGATAAGAGGAACCAGTGTAGTTTCGTCGAATGGGCAACGAGCGCGATCAGGTCAGGGTCACGGGTGATGAGTGCGGCGAGCCATCGCCCAGATTTGAGATGGCGGTTGCGGAAAAGAGAAGTTCGTAAGACCGGTTTGTACGCACAAGTTGTATCGAAAGCCAAAAGGCGGCACTGCCGATGGAAACTCATTGGATGCGCCAAATGAAATGGGCGGCAGATTGCTCTGCCGCCCTGAGTTTGCTGATCCGCCTTTACGAGGGAACGTGTGGTCTTAGTTAAACGAGTAGACCAGCGACACACCGAATGTATTGTCCGTGCTTTTAAAACCAGCCTCGGGATCGGTGTGGTATTCGGTCAGAATGCTCGTACGGAGCGCCATCGCATCAGTCATGGAAACGTTCAGCGCCAGATCGTTGAAGACCACGGTGTCGCTGCTCGAAGTGATCACGTCCGTGTCGTTGGTCACGAACACGGTGTCGTTCAGCTTGTGTGCATAGTCAGAGGCAAAACCAACCGCGCCTTCGCTAACGTCGGCCGAAGCGACGTCGCTGAGTTTGGCGAAGCGGTAACCGGGACCGGCTTGAACTGACCACTGAATGTCAGGCGTGTTGTAGATGCGGTAACCTGCACCGAAGCTGACGAAGCCGTCGGACTCAAACGACGAGAACTGATCGACCGAGCCTTGCAATTTCGCGAAACCAAAGGTGTTCGCGGTGAAATCACGGGTGTACTCGAGGCCGTAGAACAGGCTTTCTTCGTCTTTGGTGCCGTTGTTTTCGCCGTAGGTATAGCTCAGCTGAAGCTCGATGCCGTTGGGACCCCAAACGTAGTTCAGGTCCGACCCGATACCAAGATCGACACTGTCGGTGTTACCAGAGTTCGCGATACCGCGCAGAGCGACGGAGCCGCTATAGCCTTGTGGACGGCCTTCGTTGCCAAAAGCGTCAAGGTCACGCTCGGCATCATCTTCGATGTCATCGAGCAGGTCTTCGTTCAGGTCTTCCGCAATGTTTGTACCGGCGAAATCCTGTCCGACTGCGCTCGTCGCCACGAAGGCAGTAAGGACCGCAGCAACGCCAAGGGCGAGACGGGAGGAGGAATTCATTCGATTTATCCTTGGGAAAAATAGTGCCGTCATTCAGCACAGACCCGTTTATAGAGATGCTGCAGGCGCAAAGTGAGCGATATCGTATGGTGAGGTCATATTGCGGTCAAAAATGTGTAAGTGTGACACGGTTTCTCCCTTCATTTACTGGAAAAAATGAACAAACCGAAGGCGCGGGTTTACGCATACTGCGGCGCAGCAATTATTTTTTGTGACCACTTGAAATTTACTCGGCATCGCAGGGAGCGCGCAGTGTGCCTGGGCAGAAAGCTTCACGCGTTCTCGTATGGGGTGATTCGACAGGAAGTTTTTATAAGGTATTGAATTCATACATTAAATTAAAGTATATTCGGTGAGTTCAGTATTCGCTGCCGCGTTTGTTTTTCAAGGCGCGGCAGCGTATTTTCCTATACCATTGTCTTTGTTATTCTTTTCACTCCATGGCTTCCAATTCGTCGATGAAGCCGGAGATCATCGACAGGCCTTTATTCCAAAATGCCGGATCCGACGCGTCCAGTCCGAACGGGGCGAGGAGCTCTTTGTGGTGTTTGGACCCGCCCGCTTTCAACATGTCGAAGTACTTGGCCTGGAAGTCGTCGTTGCCTTCTTCGTAGACTGCATAAAGCGCGTTCACGAGGCCGTCTCCGAAGGCGTAGGCGTAGACGTAGAATGGCGAGTGGACAAAGTGCGGGATATAGGCCCAGAAGGTCTCGTAGCCGTCCATGAAATCGAATGCGGGGCCGAGACTTTCGCCCTGAACCGACATCCAGAGAGCGTTGATGTCGTCGGGGGTAAGTTCGCCGGTGCGGCGGGCGTCATGGAGTTTGCATTCGAAGTCGTAGAACGCGATCTGGCGCACGACAGTGTTGATCATGTCCTCGACCTTGCCAGCGAGCATGATTTTGCGCTCGGCAGCACTTGGCGCGTTTTTGAGGAGACGACGGAAGGTGAGCATTTCGCCGAAGACGGATGCGGTTTCAGCCAATGTGAGAGGGGTTGAGGACAGGAGTTCGCCCTGGCCTGCGGCGAGCCGTTGGTGGACGCCGTGGCCAAGTTCGTGGGCCAAGGTCATCACGTCGCGCGGTTTGCCGAGGTAGTTCAGCATGACATAGGGGTGGACGTCCGAAACCGTGGGGTGAGCGAAGGCACCGGGGGCTTTGCCGGGCTTAACGGCGGCATCGATCCAGCCCTTGTCGAAGAATGGCTCGGCGAGTTTTGCCATTTCAGGATCGAATTCACCGTAGGCGCTGAGCACCATTTCGCGGGCTTCGTCCCAGCCGACAAGGCGTTCACTTTCCATCGGAAGTGGAGCGTTGCGGTCCCAGACCTGCATACGATCAAGGCCGAGCCACTTGCGTTTGAGTTCGTAGTAACGGTGCGACAGCTTTGGGTAGGCTTCGACGACGGCGTCGCGCAGCGCCTGCACCACTTCAGGTTCGACGTGGTTCGACAGGTGGCGACCGGTTTGTGGAGTGGGCATGCCACGCCAGCGGTCCTCGATTTCCTTCTCTTTGGCGAGCGTATTGTGGACGCGGGCGAAGAGCTTGACGTTGTCGCCAAACACACGGGCAACTTCGCGTGAGGCCGTTTCGCGGGTGTCGCGGTTTTGATCAGTGAGGTCGTTGAGGGTTGCCTCAAGACCGCGGGTCTCGTCGCCGATGTGGAATTCGAGGCCCGCGATGGTTTCGTCAAAAAGGCGATTCCACGCGGAAGCACCGACGGAGGACTGGTCATGGAGAAATTTCTCGAGTTCGTCGGACAGTTGGTACGGGCGCATGGTGCGCATGCGGTCAAAAATTGGCTTGAAGCGCGCAAGATCGGCGTTTTCGCCGAACAAGGCGTCGAGGGCAGTGTCGTCGATGCGGTTGATCTCGAGGGAGAAGAACACAAGCGGCGTTGTATAGGCGGTGATTTTGTCTTGGGCGTCGGACAAAGCCTTGGCGCGGTTAGCATCGGTGGTGATCTGATAATAACGCAGGCCGATGAAGGACATGATGCGCCCTGCAATCATGTCGATCTTCTCGTAGCGAAGGACACAGTCAAGCATACCGGGTGCGTCGAGAGTTGCGAGCTTGCCGTCAAAGTCCGACGCAAATGAGGCGCAAGCCTCTTCCAGCCAGTCGAGGTCGCGCTTCAGCTCCGTCGCATCAGGACTTTCGTAAAGATCGGAGAGGTCCCACTCGGGGAGATCCCCGAGATTTCGGGCGCCGGTGGCGTTGACGTCGAAAGCGGGGCGAGGCGTGAATTGCATGGATGGCTCCGTTCAATAAGGCTTTGATCTCAGATAGGGGCTGAAGCGTCGGATCGGAAGGCGAAATCTGCCTTTAAAGAATGTAATCACACATAGGCGTCCAACATCGTCTTCAGATCGGCGAGTGTATTGGCCTCAGTCGCTGGTTTGTCTTTGCGCCAGCGCGCCATACGCGGGAAGCGCAGAGCAACACCAGATTTGTGACGCGGGCTTTTGGCGATACCCTCGAAGGCGATCTCAAAGACATGCTCGGCTTTCACTGATCGAACCGGCCCGAAACGGTCGACTGTGTTTTTACGCACCCAAGCCGAAATCTCGCGAAATTCGGCATCGGTCAGACCGGAGTAGGCTTTTGCAAATGGCACAAGGGTGGCGCCATCCCAGACCGCGAAGGTGAAGTCAGTGAACAGGTTGGCGCGGCGACCATGGCCCGCTTGAGCGTAGATCATCACTGCGTCGATCACGAGCGGGTCTACTTTCCATTTCCACCAATCGCCTTTGCGGCGTCCATCCCGGTACGGGCTGTCTTTGCGTTTGAGCATGACGCCTTCGGCGGCGATCTCGCGGGAACGGGCGCGGTCGGCCGCGAGGTCGCCCCAAGTTATGAATTCGAGCAGCGGTGAGAGGCGCAGAGGGGCTTCGGGCGGGGCCTTCGCGACCAGCGCGTCGAGATGCGCCCGGCGGTGGGTGAACGGCAGTGCGCGGATGTCATTGCCTTCGTGTTCAAGAAGATCGTACGCGCGCAGGATAACGGGCGCATCCTTAAGGAGTTTTGCTGGCACGGTCTTGCGCCCGATGCGCTTTTGAAGGGCGGCGAAGGGCATTGGTCTGTCGTCTTTCCAAGCGAGGACCTCGCCGTCAATGACCGTCCCTGGCGGTAGGAAGTCGGCGAGCATCGCGAATTCCGGGAAACGATCGGTCATCAGTTCTTCCCCCCGTGACCAAAGGTGGTGGGCTCCGCCGCGTAGGACCAACTGTCCCCGGATACCGTCCCATTTGTGTTCGGCCGACCATGCAGCCGGGTCGCCAAGGTCGTCCGGCGCTGTATCGAGTGGGTAGGCAAGGTAGAACGGATAAGGTTTGGACAGATCGGCCTCCGGGTTTGGGGCCAAGATCAGATCGTTGAATGTCGTGTCGTCGGGCGTCCATTTTCCCATCAGACGGTGGGCAAGCTCGGGTTCTTCGATGCCCGTTGCCTGTGAAAGGGCTCGGGTCATCAGCTTTTGGCTCACCCCTATCCGAAAGCCACCCGTTATGATTTTGTTGAAGATGAAGCGCTCGGGCGTGTCGAGCTGATCCCAGGCGTTGAGGATGTGGGTTTTGCGTCCGTCTTCCTCAAGCGCGGCAAGGCTGCGGATCTCGTTGACCCATTCTGTGAGGGTTCGGTAAGATGATCCCTTTGGGGCGGGCAGGACCAATGCGATGGTCTCGGCTAGATCGCCGACGATCGGATAGCTTTCCTCAAACAACCAAAGCGGAATGCCGGCCTGTTCGGCGGCCCATTCCCGCAGGCGGTTGGCTGTGACGGTGCGTTTGGGGCGGCGACCAGACATCAGAGCGATTGTCCAAAGCCGATCCGTGTCTGACGCACCCGCAAGGTAGTCTGCCAGCGCGGACACTTTCTCGGTCGTGCGCGTGGTCTGATCAAGGGCAGAAAACAGAGAAGCAAATCGTTTCATGATCGGGCAAACCAAAGCCCCCCGCCCGTGGAATAGGGGGCGAAGCAGGGCATGTGTCGGGGCGCGTGAACCATGAAAGGGAGTATAGCACGCGCGCGCCGGGGGTCACATGCGAGTGATGCCAGTCAGATGGGCGATCCTGTGCAACTCACCCTGGGCGTTCACACAGGGGCCGCGAAAGCTTTCGGGTCACGTCGCCTTCTGTGAGGCCGATATCGCACAGGATATGGTCGCCCAGCTCCAACAAGGCGGTCAGCCTGCGGCGTTCGCGTCGCGCACGGATGCGGACGGTTAGCCTGTTCGCCAGATCACCAAGCGGGGAGACCGTGGCTTTGGCGCCTTGGATATTCACAGGATAAAATCATGCAATATGCCGCTGGCAAGCATTGCGTCTTTTATCCTCGGTATCATTTGGTGTGATCGACGAAGTCGCGTTACAAAGTGCTGCCTGGCGATATCTGGCTGCGGGTGCGTGACATCATCCGGCAGGTCTGCAACGAAAACGACGTCGATATTCTCCGCGGCGTCCTGTCGAGCGACCATGTGCATATGTTCGTGTCGGTGCCACCGAAACTGGCGGTGAGCGACCTTATGCGGCTGATGAAAGGGCGCTGGTCGCACAAGGTGCAGTGGGAATTTCCGCAATTAAAGAAACGCTCCTGGGGCTGCCACTTTTGGGGCAGGGGGTACTTTTCAACCAGCAACGGTGCCATCGCCGAAGACATCGGACTGCAGTACCTCAGAAATTACATTTCTGACCCTACCGACGCCAGTCGGTAGCCGTTCAGTCAGGAAAAATTGAGCTCGACGTCACGAGACGTCTCCCCAAATCATCGATCAAATTCCCATGAACGGCTGCGCGATGCGCGCGATCAGACGACGGAAGCGCAGGGGCGCATCTGTTGCTGCCAGGCAAATGCAATCTTCGCCATCCTCTGCAATCGGCGTATGATGCAGGTCCTCGTCCGCAATTTCGATGTCGCCGCGACCGAACCGACCGTCGTCATCGCGGAAAGCACCCTTTAAAACCAGAGTCAGTTCCGTGCCATTATGACCGTGGTCGGGCATAGCGGCGCCAGCTGGAATCTTGAGCAGGCGGACAGTTGCTTGGCTCGAGGTTTTCAGAACGACCTGCTTCACGCCCCCGCCCAGATTACGCCAGGAGACCTTATCAAGATCGCCTCCGACGTAGTCTTGGAGAGGTTTCGGAAGAACTGCAGCCTTCGGTGGGGCCACGGTTTTTGGAACAGCAGGGATTTCTGCGATACGCTCGAAGGTCGCTTCAAGAGCAGTGGCGGTCATCTCAACGGCCGCGTCCTCGTCAATCAGGACGCCACCAATAGCGTCAAAACTTTCAAGCCGCGCCCGACACTCGTCGCAGAGCGAAATATGCGTTGCGACCACAAGGCTAAACGCCTCGGGCAGATTGCCTGACGCATAGCCCATCAGAAGGCCATCGTTGAGGTGGTGTTTGATTTGTTTCATATCGCTTCTCATTTCATCGTGTGGCGCAGTCGTTCCATCGCCAATCTTATTCTCGATTTTATCGTTCCAAGTGGTAGGCCTGTTTGGTCTGCAATCTCGCTGTGGCTTAAATCGCCGAAGTAGGCCTGCTCGATCAAAAGTCTCTGTTTGTCGGGTAATTCAGCGACAGCTTTCGCCAGTTTTTCGGTTTCCTGTTGCAGTACGAGCACATCAGCCTGATTGGGTTCCGCTTCAGGACCCCAAGGCAAATCTTCAGGTTCAGGCCGCCTTTGCTTTCGGAGCGCGTCTATCTTTTTGTTTCGCGCGATCGTAAAAATCCAAGTTGCGACACTGGCGCGGCTTGGATCGAACAAATGAGCCTTCTGCCAAAGCGTGGCCATCACTTCTTGCGTACAGTCCTCCGCCAGAGATTCGCCCGAGCCACCTTTCATCAAAAACGACTTAACCCGTGGGGCAAAGTGCGCAAATATCTTGGCAAACGACTCCCTGTCCTGATCCATATGGATCCGCCGGACAAGCGCAGGCCAATCGTGATCTTGTTCGGTAACCTTCATATTCGTACGACGCCGCCCTTTAGATGCCGTCCTTTCGACGCCAACGTTATAGGGCGGCGGTGGATGAATTGCATCAAATACTCTGAAAGCGGTGACGTTTTGCATCTACTTCGTTTACGGGTGTCGTCACCAACTGGATCAAAAAAGCTTAGCACAGCGAAAGTTTAATCTGAGAGCCGGTTTGTTGCGTAAAGAGTAGTGTATTGAGGACGGGAGACAAGGAATGCCATTCGAAGAGCGCAGCGCGGCTGTGAAGCGTATAGTTGTGATTGGTGGCGGCATTTCCGGGATGGGAGCGGCGTACCATTTGGCCGAGTCTCATCATGTAGTGCTCCTTGAATCAGCGCCGTGCCTGGGAGGTCATGCGCGCACTGTGTTCGCGGGTAAAAACGGAGATCAGCCGGTTGATACCGGGTTCATTGTCTTCAATCACCGCAATTATCCGCATCTGACAAAGCTGTTCGACGATCTTGATGTCCCGACGGCGCCGAGTGCCATGAGTTTTGGCGTTTCCACGCGTGGGGGTGCCTTGGAGTATGGGTTGGCCAGCGCAGATACGATTTTTGCTCAACGCTCAAATGTTCTGCGGCCTCAGTTTCTGCGCATGATCCGGGATATTTTGTGTTTCAATGCGAAAGCCGATGAGGTTGCCACGCCTGATATGACAATCGGAGCGCTGATCGCTAAATTGGGCTTGGGGTCTTGGTTTAAGGACTATTATCTGACGCCGTTTTCGGGTGCGATCTGGTCCACGCCCACGGCGCATATTCTGGATTTCCCGGCGCGTGCAATGATCGAATTTTTCAAGAATCACGGGCTGTTAGGCTATTATGGCGACCCCAAATGGCATACGGTTCAAGGCGGTTCCATTGAATATGTCACGCGGCTTGGTCGCGCCTTGGAGTCGCGCGGCGTAGACGTTCGGCTGGCGGCATCCGTCAAGAGCGTGCGGCGCTCGGAGTTTGGCGTGGAAGTGCGGACAGAAGGCGCCGAGTGGGAGTCTTTCGACGAGGTGGTGTTTGCCACGCATTCCGACGACACGCTGGCCCTTTTGGCGGACCCGACGCAGGCCGAGCGATCAACTCTCGGTGCGATCCGGTATCAGTCGAACAAGGCTGTTTTGCATTGCGATCCATCCGTTATGCCGGCGCGCAAGAAGGTTTGGTCGTCATGGTCTTATGTGGACACGGGCAAGTCGCCGGATGACCCGATTGATCTGAGCTATTGGATGAATTCGTTGCAACCAATCCCGCAGGATGACCCGATGTTTGTAACACTGAACAGAACGGCGCCAATCCGCGAGGAGCTAATCTATGATGAAGCTACTTTTCGGCACCCCGTTTATGATTTGGCGGCGTTTGACGCCCAAAGTACAATCCGCGCAATGAACGGACAAAACCGGACGTGGTTCTGTGGGGCGTGGATGAAGAATGGTTTTCACGAGGATGGCTTGGCGAGTGCGGTCGATGTCGTCGAGGCTTTGGCGGCACTTGGACAAACTGCCGTGGCCGCCGAGTGACCAGCGCCGTCGAATATATCAACGGACAAACCTTTCATGGTCGTAAGGGCGCAGTGGACAACGCGTTCCGGTATCGTGTGGACTACGTTCTGCTGGATGCCGAGGCGTCGGTGCGCGCGCCGTTCTTGTTCTCGCGCAATCGGCCCGGACTGGTGTCATTGCATGATTTGGATCACGGTGGGCAGCCGAAAGCTGGGCGAGGTTCGCTTTGGGTGCGTGAGGTTTTGGCCGAGGCGCGCGCTCCGTTTGCGATCGGGCGCATTGAGTTAATGGCACAGCCACGCGTCTTGGGGCACGTTTTCAACCCTGTGAGCTTCTGGCTTATTTACGACGAGAACAGTTCCCTCAAGACAGTGATCGCTGAGGTCACGAATACCTTCGGCGACAGGCATTCCTATCTTTGCCATCATGATGATTGGCGCGAAATCGGGCGTGAGGACACGCTTCAGTCGGAGAAGTGCTTGCATGTGTCGCCATTCCAGCCGGTTGAGGGTGGATACACATTTCGGTTTGATATCCGGCCCGACAAGATTGGAATCTGGATTGATTATACCGCTGGGAACGGCGGTTTATTGGCCACTTTGACCGGCGCGCGCGCGCCGCTAACGACGGCAGCCCTTGCGTGCGCGTTGCTACGGCGGCCCTTTGGCTCGCGCCGGGTGCTTGGATTGATCCACTGGCAGGCATTGAAACTTTGGTGGAAAGGGGCGTCGTTCCGCGCGCGCCCAAAGCCTCCCGCTGAAGAGATCTCGCGATGAGCACGCGAGCAGACGGGCTTCCGGCCTATGCGATCTTTGCGGCGACCCTCGCAGCAGCGGGATTACCAATATACATTCACGCGCCGAAGTACTTCGTGGACGAATATGGGGTTAGCCTAGCAGCATTGGGAGTAATTTTGTTTGGCTTGCGATTGCTTGATGTGGTGCAGGATCCGCTTCTGGGCTGGCTGAGCCGCCGGCTTGGAGCATGGCGGCGCGGATCAGTTGCTTTCGCGGGTGCGGTGATGGCGCTTGCAATGGTTGGATTGTTTGCCGTTGAACCGCCGATTGCACCGGCGGCATGGTTTGCGATTACCCTGGCATTGTTGTTTTCCGCATTTAGCTATCTCACGATCACATTCTATGCGCAGGGCGTGCAGAAAGCAGGTACAATGCGTGGCGGTGACGGCCATGTGCGCCTGGCAACCTGGCGCGAGTCCGGGGCGTTGCTTGGCGTTTCGATGGCGGCGGTTTTGCCGGTTGCGCTCGTGTCTTTGACCGATGCTCCATTTGCAGTCTTTGCCGTAATCTTTGCGATTTCTGTTGGATTTGCCGTGCTTGCCATGCGCGGAGAATGGCGTGCAGGGGGTGTGGTCGAGGGTGTCGGATTTCGTCCGATCCTGGGCGATCCACTTGCGCGACGCTTGTTGTTGATCGCCCTTCTGAACGCCACTCCGGTTGCCGTGACCTCGACATTATTCTTGTTTTTCGTCGAGAGCCGCCTAGATGCAGTCGGGTGGGAAGGTCCGCTCCTATTGCTATTTTTCCTTGCTGCAGCGGCTTCTGCCCCGGTTTGGGGAAAGATTGCCGGACTGGTCGGCGCCAAGCGGGCACTGCTTGCCGGGATGGCGCTTGCCGTTGTGTCTTTTGGATTTGCGGCGTTTCTTGGGACTGGGGACACGGTGGCGTTTTCAGGGATCTGCATCGCGTCGGGAGCAGCACTTGGGGCCGATATGACATTGCTGCCCGCGATCTTTGCGCGCCGGATGTCGGAGATTGCGCCTGAGGCGGCCGAAGGTTTTGGCCTTTGGTCTTTCGTTACGAAGTTTACGCTCGCGTTTGCGGCAGTCACGCTTTTGCCGCTGCTTGAGGTCTCGGGGTTCGAACCGGGAACGACCGCGACCGCCTCAAAAGAGGCGCTGACGACTTTGACACTGATGTATGCCGTGTTGCCTTGTGTTTTGAAGCTTGTGGCAATGGCGCTTTTGGCCAGGACGCCCATCGAACACGTCTATGCGGGCGCGGCTATGCAGGAGACCTGACCCATGGACATATTTCTTGGCGTGGTACTTGGAGTTTCAATTATGTTCGCAGCCATGGCGGCACGGTCGCGATTTCTCGACTTCTCTGCGCAGTCGTCTGAGGACTACACGAACACCACACCTAATTTCGACATTCGCAAGCATCTGAATGGGCCGATCGCCTGCGAGGGCGTAATCTATGGTCCGACAGGGCGCGTGACCTCGCGTTTTGTTGCCGAATTTCATGCAGAGTGGGAGGGCAATGAGGGCCGGATGACTGAGCACTTTCGGTATGACAGTGGCGTCGTGCAGGACCGTGAATGGCGTCTCTCGCTGTCTGACACAGGTAAAATTCGTGCCGAAGCTGCTGACCTTGTGGGCGTTGGTAACGGTCAGCAGATGGGATCGGGCGTTTGCCTTAACTACACCATCCGCTTGCCCGAAAGTGCCGGTGGACATGCGGTTGATGTCCTGGATTGGATGTATCTGGTCGGGAATGGTACGATTATCAATCGAAGCCAGTTCCGCAAATTTGGATTTAAGGTTGGAGAGCTGGTGGCTACACTGCGCCCGCTTGAAGTGAACAATATGGATGGGCAGGAAGACGTGGCATGAGAACTTGGAACGGTAAGCGGTATTGGATCGTGGGGGCGTCGGCTGGATTGGGGCGCGAAGTCGCGCGCCAGATAAGCCAGATGGGTGCCGAAGTGATCCTGAGTGCGCGCAGCGAGGATGATCTGAAGGCGCTGGCGGAGGAATTGTCTGGGAAATCAACCGTGGTGCCGGTTGATATCGCTGACGGCGAAAGCGTAGCACGGGCCGCTGAAGCTGCGGGCGAAATTGATGGATTGGTTTTGCTTGCGGGGGTTTACTGGTCATTTGGCTCGGCTGCTTGGGAACCCGAGAACGCAGTTCGGATGGTGGATGTCAACTTGACGGGCGCGTTTCGCGTCTTAGGACACGTCGTGCCGAAAATGGTCGAGCGGGACTCGGGCCATATCGTGTTTACCGGGTCCTTGTCGGGTTTTCGGGGTCTGCCAAACGCGGTCGGCTATGGGGCGTCAAAAGCGGGTCTGATGTCGCTTGCCGAGACTATGTATGCGGATTTGCGGAAAACTGGCGTTCAGGTGCAATTGATAAATCCGGGCTTTGTGAAAACGCGTCTGACCGACAAGAACGAATACAAGATGCCGTTTATCATGGAGCCCGAGTATGCCGCGCGCGAGTTTGTGGACCATATGGGGACGGATCGCTTTGCCAAAAATTACCCGACTGTGTTCAGCTCGATGATCCGCTTTACACAGTTCTTACCGAACTGGCTGTACTATCGCCTGTTCGGCTAGAGTGCTTTAAAATCCGAGGCGATCACGCAGCGAAAACCACGTCATACCAAGCGCCAACAGGGGCGTGCGTGCAATTCGGCCGCCGGGAAAACTGTTTGTTGGGAGCTGAGACATGAGGTCAAAACGGCCGGCGTGACCTGCGATGGCCTCGGCGACTATCTTGCCGGTGAGGCCAGTAATTGCGACGCCGTGGCCGGAAAACCCCCCCGCTGCGATCACGCCGGGCGCAACTTCCCGAAGCATGGGCAGGCGCGTCATCGTGATGCCAAGTGTTCCGCCCCAATGGTAGTCGATTTTAACGCCGTCCAGCTGCGGGAACAGCTTCAGCATACGGTTGCGGAGTGCCCCGACGATGTCGGACGGGAAGCCAAGAGTATAGCTCTCGCGACCACCGAATAGCAGGCGGCTGTCTTCGCTAAGCCTGAAATAGTTGACCACGAACTGGTCATCGGCAACGGCGATGTCTTTGGTCAGAACATCTTTGGCGCGATCGCCAAGCGGTTCTGTCGCCGCGATAAATGAGTTGATCGGCATGACGCGCGATGAGATCTGGGGGTTCAGATCGGGGAGGTAGCCGTTTCCTGCGAGGACCACATGATCGGCGTGGATAGTGCCGTGGCTCGTACGGACCTCGCCTGATTTGACGCCAATTGCTTCCGTGCGCTCGAAGATGCGCGCGCCCGCGGCCTCGGCACCGCGCGCAAGGCCAAGGACGTAGCGCAGAGGGTGTATGTGCCCCGCGTCCCAATCGAGAAGGCCGCCGCGATAAACCGTTGTCTTGCACACGTCCTGGACGGCATCGCGGTCGAGATATTCGGTTTCGTAGTTGTAGGTCTCCTGAAGCCAGTTGCCGTAGGTCTGCGCGTCTTTGGCGCCGGATTGAGACCACTCGCCTTGGAAGACGCCGGCGCGGTAATTTGCCTCTGGGGCGTGGTCGGCGGCGAGCGAGCGGGTTAGGGACTTGGCTTCAACCGTGAGGTCCCAAAGTTGGCGTGCGGTGTCTGAACCAAGGCGTTTCGCTAGCCACATCTGGTTCTTGTTCCAGCCGGTTCCGACTTGTCCCCCGTTTCTGCCAGACGCGCCAAAGCCGACGCGATGGGCCTCGACCACCACAACACTGAGACCTTTTTGCGCGGCGTGGAGTGCGGTCGAAAGGCCGGTATATCCTGCCCCAATAACCACGACGTCAGTGCGGATGTCGCCCGCAAGGCTTGGCCGTTCCGGGCCAAGGTCGGCGGTCGCCGCGTACCAGCTTTGGGGATACGTGCCAGGCTTATCGTTGCGATAAAGCGGGTTCATGCGGGTGAGACCGGAATGCTGTGAGGGCAAAATAAGTAGTCGATTGGGCTGTCTGCCTCTTAGACGTTCAAAAGGAGGTGTTCGCGTTCCCATGGGCTGATGACCTGGAGGAATTCTTCGTACTCGGTCAGCTTAACGATTTCGTAGACCTTGCAGAACTCCTCACCCAAGGCCTCCCGGAGAGACGTTGCGGCCGCGAACCCGTCGAAAGCGGCATAGATGCCGCGGGGGATTTCCTCCTCGGCGTCGTAGGCGTCGCCCTTGAATTCGTCTTTTGGTGTGCTGCCTTCAACCATGCCGAGATAGCCGCAGGCGAGTGATGCCGCAATGCCAAGATAGGGGTTGCAGTCCATACCCGGCAGGCGGTTTTCGACGCGACGGGCCTGCGGATCCGAGACTGGAACGCGTATGGCAGTGGTTCTGTTGTCGCGCGCCCATTCGAGGTTAATCGGGGCGGCGTTGTCTTTGACGTAGCGGCGGAATGAGTTCACGTAGGGCGCAAAAAGAGGTGTTGCCGCCGGAACGTAGCGTTGCAGGCCTCCGATGAAGTGCATGAATGCGTCTGTTTCTTCGTCATTTTCGCCAGAGAAAATGTTCTTACCGGTTTCGGTTGAGACAACCGAGTGGTGGATGTGCATTGCCGAGCCGGGCTCAGTTTCGATGGGTTTGGCCATAAAGGTTGCAAAGCAGTCGTGGCGCAGGGCGGCTTCTCGGATCAGGCGCTTAAAGAAGAAGACCTCGTCAGCAAGCTTGACCGGGTCGCCGTGGCGCAAGTTGATTTCAAGTTGACCGGCACCGCCTTCCTGAGTGATACCGTCGATTTCCAGACCTTGGGCTTCGGCAAAGTCATAGATGTCATCAATGACCGGGCCAAATTCGTCCACGGCTGAGATCGAATAGGCCTGACGGGCCGCTGCGGGACGACCGGAACGGCCAACCATGGGCAGTATTTCTTTGCCGGGGTCGGTGTTGCGGGCAACAAGGTAGAACTCCATTTCTGGAGCCACTATCGGGCTCCAGCCGCGCGCGTTGTAGAGTTCGACCACGCGTTTCAGCACATTGCGCGGGGCGAACGGGACCGGTTCACCAGTTTTCAGCGCGGCATCGTGGATGACTTGCAGCGTCCAGTCGCCGGTCCACGGAGCAGCCGAGGCTGTAGACATATCTGGTGTCAGGACCATGTCCGGTTCAGTGAAACCTTCTTCACCTGCGGCTTCTCCCCAGCCACCCGTGATGGTCTGAAAGAAGATCGAGTTTGGCAAGTAGAACTGCTTCTGGGTCGCAAACTTCGACGCTGGCATGGCTTTGCCGCGCGCGATCCCTGAGAGGTCCGATATAATGCATTCGACCTCGTTGAGGCGGTGGTCTTCGACAAATTTGGCAGCATGTTCGGGGATTTGGTCCATCCAGTCAGCCATGGTCGGTTCCTTTAAAAAATGCCGCGATGCGGGATGCCATTTCCGAGTTATCGGTCGGCGCGTCCAGTTTCGTGCGGCTATCAGCGATGAGGTTGGAAGGGACAATACCCGGCGCGCGCAGATCCAGAAGCATTTCGACGTCGGAGCTTTGGAATTCGGGGTGAGGTTGTACGGATATCGCGCGGCCTTTGTAGGCCAGTACGGCATGCTTGCAGAAATCATTAGACGCGATTGTGCGGGCGTCAGGAGGAGGTGTCACGACTTGATCCTGATGCCACGCGTTCAAGGAGAGATTGCTGTCGTCTTGAAAGGCGTAGTCCACGTTTCCGACCGACCAGCCGTCTCGAAATTTTTCGACCAGTCCCCCAAGTGCCTGGGCCATGATTTGGTGGCCAAAGCAAATGCCAACAAGAGGAATGCCAGCGGCATATATTTTGCGGATGAAGTCTTCGAGTGGGGCGATGAATGGCAGATCGTCGTACACGCCGTGTTTTGAGCCGGAGATGAGCCACCCGTCGGCGTCTTCTGGCGATGCGGGGAACTCCATGTCGACAACGCTCCAGGTTTTGAAACGAAAGCCGTGACCCGCGAGCATTTCTGCGTAAAGCGTGCTGTAGTCGCGCAAGGGCGCGCCTTCGCGTTGCGCGAAGTGGCCGCTTTGTAGAATGCCGATCAGCATGAAACACCAGGAAAAAGAATTGGGTGGACCGTAGCTTTGGGTTTGATCACTCGCAAGAGAAATTTGATCAAATTATTTAAGCCGGTGATTGAAAAGAAAAACGCGCCCCCGGAGACCAGAGGCGCGTGAAAATTGTTCGCCAGAGCTTATTCGGCAGGTGATGTGCCTTTTCCCTTTTTGAGCGGTGCCCAGATGCGCTTGTTCGTGAGGTACAAAAGGACGCTGAGAATCGTGAGGAACAAAACGGCGATAAATCCCGCTTCTTTGCGGGCGTTCATCTTCGGTTCTGCCGTCCACATCAGAAAGGCCGAAACGTCTTGAGCCTGCTGTTCGATGGTCGCTTCGGTGCCGTCTTCGTACTCGACGTCATCGCCCCAAAGCGGGGGGCCCATCGAGAGATAGCCGCCGGAAAACGCCTCGTTCTCGTAAAGAACAGCGCCGGCCTCTTCTTTTTCTTCCCCGGTATAACCGACGAGAAGCGAGGTGATGTATTCTGCACCGCCCATGCCTCTGAAAAGTTGGCTGATGCCAAGTCCGTATGGTCCATGGAATCCCGCACGCTTCTTTGCCATCAGCGACAGATCTGGTGCGTTTTCAAGGCCAGACTCCGGGAAGTGGTCGGTCGGCAATGCTACACGAAAGTCGTCAATCTCGGCATCGAAAACCTCGTAAAATTCGGCATAAGCCCGGACCTGATCATCGGGAAGGTCAGGACCACCGGAATCACCGAGCGTGCGAAACGGTACATACTGCAAACCGTGACAGGCCGAGCAGATTTCAGTGTAAACCTGAAGACCACGCTGAAGTTGCATCTGGTCGTAGATGCCAAATGGTCCTTCAAATGAAAAGTCGTAGTCTTCTACATGGCCTGCGCCACCAGCAGCGTGTGCGCCGCCGCCAGCGGCGATGGCCAGTGCTGC
>NZ_JBVCWP010000038.1:0-20765 GCF_057460485.1 Boseongicola sp. | reverse complement strand
GGTATGTTCTTTGAGCCGACAATTATGACGGGTGTCACGCAGGACATGAAGGTCGCGCAGGAAGAGACGTTCGGACCATTGGCCCCGCTGTTCCGGTTTGAAACGGATGACGAGGCAATTGCCTATGCTAACGACACGATTTTCGGCCTGGCGTCGTATTTCTATTCGGGTGGCCTAAGCCGGGTGGCGAAGGTCTCGGAAGCTTTGGAATACGGCATCGTCGGAGTGAACACTGGGATCATCTCGACCGAGGTGGCCCCTTTTGGCGGGGTGAAGCAGTCGGGACTGGGACGTGAAGGCTCGCGTCACGGGATCGAGGATTACCTTGAGATGAAATACGTCTGTGTGTCAGTATAATTTTAGCATAAAAATAATGGGTTTAGGAGATTAACTAGACCTCTTATTGGGACAAATTACCCTCACTATTGGGACAGCCTTGGCCCCAGATTAGCGCTGAAACTGCTCACGGGTGTTCCGCTTCAATCACAAATGGATCACCTGTAGGTGGCCAGCGCAGAGTTGGTTCCAAGTTGGTATTACGACACATAATTTCACAGGGGCTGAACTCGTGGCCTAAGGGTCCGTGTTTGCCGAGATGGCTTTCAGGACCTCGCTACGGACCCGCAAAAGACCTTTTCAGTCTTTGAGGTCACTGCAAGAGGCTGTCGCAGGATCATACGCTAAGCCCTTGATGGACCCGTTCTTGATGCGCTCCACCACCTGATCTACGGCGCACAACGGGACCAAAAACCATTCCTGAGGCGTGATGGATGACCGAAGCGATCTTTGGTCTCGATGTCCAGACAGGCACCTTCGAAGATGCGGTGAGGGAGATTCTCAAGCGTCACACGATTAATGTTGTAGAGTTCGTAGGTGGTGACAATCTCCACATCAGCCATCAGGAAGGTCGGACCCAGTTTTGCATTGGCCGCCCGTTTTTTAACGCTGCCACCGGTTAAACCGAACTTGAGTAGAAGGGCACGATTCTGAGCGACGACGGGTAGGTCGGGTCTGCATTGGGACCATGTGAACCAAAACCACGCCCAGAAGGTCGCTGGATGGAAGCGCAAACCAGGCGATACGGCAAGGCGGTATTGGGATCAGATTGCCGGGGATGCCGGGCTCAATGCTCGTGCGGTTCGTCTCCGGGTTCAGGAATTGGTCGATATGATGGGTGCAGCGCGTGTGGACGCGACGCAGGGTGTGACCAACCAAGCCGGAGCATCAGCAGGGATGGTTCAGCATGTGGCAGAACTCGTCGAACGGAACGCTCTTCGGATAGCCGGGCGGCTCAGCGACGAAGACTGATCGACCCAAAGTAACGTGCTTTCTGGCTGTAAGGTGTTCAACGGTTTTACCAATGATCTCCGTAGGCAAAATCGTTCTCCAGAGCGTTCCTGCCTGGAATGAAACTCGAACCGGTGTATTCTCGAAACGCCTGGTGAAAAGGCAACCCAGCGGTTCGGTTTCGAAACAGGGTGTCGAGAGACGCCGTATGCGTGGTTGTTTTACAGCCAAGGACAGCCAGTTTGGAGAACTCAAAAACCACCGTTTTCAATATTGCCGTCACCTCTTTCGCCGCAACAGCGCTGAATTAAATGTGAAGTGAAAATCGCTTGCCCGATTGAACGGATAACCAATCAGACCCAAACTTATTTGAAGAATATTTTGCTGACCGCCAAGGATTGACCTTCGGCGCGCGTCATAACAATCGTAATGCGTATGGCAACCTCTGATGAAGCCTTGGCCCGTGCCGCCGCTGGTGGCGACCGTGATGCCTTTTCCAGCCTGATCTCGCGGAATTATGATCGCGTGTTTGGTCTTGCGTTCCGTCTGACCGGACGGCGCGAGGAAGCGGAGGATTTGTGTCAGGATGTTTGCGCGTCGTTGCCTTTCAAGTTGGCGGCGTTTCGGGGTGAGGCGCGGTTTTCGACTTGGTTGTACCGCGTTGTGGTGAATGCAGCGCACGATCGACGACGGCGCGCCGCGACGCATGCGCGAGCAGCTGTTTCCTGGGGCGAGGTCGAGATTTCGCGGCGGGCTGAGGCGGCTGAGGCGGCTGAGGCGCAAAGCTGGCTGCAAGGCGCGATGTCCGGATTGTCCGATGAGTTGCGCGATACGATGGCCTTGGTTCTGGACGATGAGATGACCCATGCGGCGGCAGGCGAGGTTCTGGGTTTAAGCGAGGGGACGATTTCCTGGCGGGTGTCTGAGGTCAGAAAGCGTCTTCGGGCGATGAAGGAGGCAGAGGCATGAGCGACGAGTTCGACGATCTGAAGGCGGCAATGACCGCCGCCACACCTGAACCCGATGCGACGCGCAGGGCTGCGAACTTGGCTTTGGCGGAAGAAAATTTTGCCCGGACCCAAGGATTGCCGGATCAGCGGCGTCCTATGTCTGAGCGTGGCCCACTGGCCCGCCTTGGACATGGAGTGAAAACGATGCTGAATGTGATGACAACGCGGGGCGGTTTGACGCTGACGACGGGTTTGGTGGCTGTGGGCTTGGTGATGGTATTGCCGATGGGGCGCAATTTGCTGACGCCGCCTGCGGAGTTGCAACGCGGTGAGGCGACCTTGGTGGATGTCGACAAGGCGATACGGGAAGATCGCTCGGCTACGGCTCAGCTTGGTGGCCAGACGGCCGAGGTGCAAAGCGCTCCGGTTGCGCCACGCGCACGCCTTGAAGCGGATCTAGCGGATGATACCGCTTTTTTAACAGAGCCAATGATGGAGGCTGAGGAAAGCTTTGTTGCATCTCCGGCAAGCAACGGGGCTGTTGCCAACCGGTCGGCAGAGCAACTTTTGGTTGCGCCTGACGCAAAGCGATTGGTGGTACCGAGCGATGCTGTTGTCGTGCCGGAGGGCGATACAGAAGCCTTCGCCAATGCCGAGACATCGCCTTTGAAAATAACAGCAGATGAACCGGTTTCGACGTTCTCGATTGATGTGGATACGGCCTCTTATGCGGTCGTGCGGTCGTCGCTGACGCGGGGCATGATGCCGCCGCGTGAGGCCGTGCGCGTTGAGGAAATGGTAAACTATTTCCCTTATGCCTATGCGGAATCGAATGGTCCGGACCCGTTTGAACCGACGATCACCGTGATGCCCAGCCCTTGGAACGCTGGCACCAATTTGGTGCATATCGGCATTCAAGGTGATCTGCCTTTGGTGGAAGATCGCCCGGCGCTGAACCTTGTGTTCCTGATCGACACATCGGGGTCGATGCAGGATGCGAACAAGCTGCCGCTCTTGAAGCAGTCGTTTCGGTTGATGCTGGCAGAATTGCGCCCCGAAGATGAGGTTTCGATCGTGACCTATGCCGGATCCGCCGGGCAAGTTCTGGAGCCAACGCGCGCTGCCGAACGCTCAACGATTTTAGATGCGTTGGATCGGCTGGCGGCTGGGGGCTCGACTGCGGGTCAGGCCGGGTTGCAACAGGCCTATCAAGTGGCGGAAGCCATGGCCGGGGACGGCGAGGTGACGCGGGTTATTTTGGCCACGGACGGCGATTTCAACGTGGGGCTGTCTGATCCAGAGGCATTAAAGGATTTCATTGCAGACAGGCGCGAAAGCGGCACGTATTTGAGTGTTTTGGGCTTTGGGCGTGGGAACCTCGACGATGCGACGATGCAGGCGCTTGCGCAGAACGGCAACGGGACGGCGGCCTATATTGATACTCTGTCCGAGGCGCGCAAGGTGCTGGTTGATCAGCTGACCGGGGCTTTGTTCCCGATTGCCAATGACGTGAAGATACAGGTCGAGTTCAACCCGGCTGAAATTGCGGAATATCGGTTGATTGGGTACGAAACCCGCGCGCTTCGTCGTGAGGATTTCAACAATGACCGCATCGACGCGGGCGAGATTGGTGCGGGTCATTCGGTGACGGCGATTTATGAGGTGACGCCGGTCGGATCCGATGCGGTGCGCACGGGGCCGCTTCGGTATGGAGATGGCGAAGCCATAGGTGAGGCAGGCGAACTTGGGTACTTTAAGATGCGCTACAAAATGCCTGGCGAAAGCGTAAGCCGGTTGATTGAAGAGCCGATCTTGCCGGGGCAAGGCGAGGCTGGCTTGGATGCGCAGTTCTCGGTTGCGATGGCGGGTTTCGGACAGCTATTGCGGGGCGGCGATTATCTTGGCGCGTGGAGCTGGGGCGAGGCGATTTCCTTGGCGACGGATGCGCGCGGTGAAGATGCGTTTGGCTATCGCGCGGAAGCCGTGACGCTGATGCGATTGGCGCAAAGCCTGTCGAAGTAAGACCTACGGGCAGTTGCGGTAAGAGGAAGGCGCGCGGTTTATCGGACCGCGCGCTTTTCGTTTTAGGATTTTGGCAAGTCTTCCTCGATATAGGTGTTGATGATGTCGTGGAAGTTTGATTCTGCCCTGAAACCAAGGGCTTTGGCGCGTTCCGGTGCGAAATCGCGAGGCCATCCCGCAACGATTTTAGCGACTGCGGCGTCGGGCTGGTGCTTTATCAGAGCGACCACATCGTTGCCCGCAATCTCGCGTAGGGCTTCGATTTGCTCTTCAACGGTGCAGCTGACGCCCGGCAGGTTAAGGGCGCGACGTGACCCGACCCGTTCAAGGTCGATCGTACCGGCATGGCGCAGGAAACGCGCGGCGGCGCGCGGCGAGGCGTGCCAGTGGCGCACATCTGAGGTGACGGGCAGGATCGCTTCGTGTCCGTTCAATGGTTCGCGGATGATGCCGGAGAAAAAGCTTGAGGCCGCCTTGTTTGGTTTGCCGGGGCGCACGCAGATTGTGGGCAGGCGGATGGACAAACCGTCAAGAAAACCCTTGCGGCTAAAGTCGGAAAGCATGAGCTCCGAAATTGCCTTTTGCGCCCCGTAGGATGTTTGCGGCGCACACAGGAATGTGTCGTCAATCTTGTCAGGGTAGGGGGCTCCAAAAACAGCGATAGATGAGGTGAAGACCACGCGGGGGCGATAGATGCCGCCCGACGCCATGTGTTCGGCGCGGACCGTTTCGAGGAAATTCCAGAAGGCGCGACCATTCACTGTCCAGCCAAGGTCGAAATCGGTTTCTGCCTCGCCCGAGACGATGGAGGCCAGATGAAAAATCACATCGGGGCGCTTTGCGACAAGGGATGCCACAAGGGCGTCATCAGTCACGTTGCCTGTGACGCGGGTCGTGGCGGGGGCTCCGTTTTCGGCGAAACCAAGGTCGAAAAGCGTGACTGTGTCATCGGGCCCTGTAAGCGGCGTGGCTGCAAGTGCGTGGCTAAGCTTCTGGCCGACCATGCCGCCGCCGCCGATGATAAGAATGGATGTCATAGTTTACCCCCGTTTGATTTCAGGAGAGATTAGGGGGGATCGGTGCGGGTCACCAGATCGAACTGGCGGCATATTCTGGCTTAGGTATAATCGCGTAGGTACGGAAAGGACGTGATGTCTTGGTGAAGTTTGGAACCTCTGGATTGCGCGGCTTGGCGGATGATCTGAGCGACGATGTCGTTCGCCGCTATGTCTATGCATTTGTTCAGGTATTTCCGCATGATGGTGTGCTGGTTGTGGGGCGAGATTTACGCGCTTCGTCGCCCCGGATATTACGTGCGGTGGCAGAAGGCGCAGCCCTTGCGGGCCTGCGGGTTCTGGATTGCGGGGTGGTGCCGACGCCGGCGCTTGCCCTTGAATGCGCCGCGCGCGGGGCGCCAGGGGTAATGGTGACGGGGTCGCACATCCCGGCGAATCGCAATGGACTGAAGTTTTACACCCGCGACGGTGAGTTCACCAAGGCGGATGAGACGGCGCTTTTACAGGCACTTGAGGGGCCGCGAGTTGCGCACGAAGCCCGTCCTGCCAAGACCGAGAAATGCGGCGCGGCGGCGGCCTATATCGCCCGTTATCTAGAGTTTTTTGCGTCCGGGGCATTGAAGGGGCAGCGGATTGGGGTCTGGGAACACAGTTCGGCCGCGCGGCAAGTCTTGCCGGAAATATTGACAGGGCTTGGGGCGGACGTGGTCGCACTTGGCCGCTCAGAGACCTTCGTGGCGGTCGATACCGAGGCCATCAGCGGCGTTGTGCGCGATCAACTGGCGGGCTGGGCGGCCGCGCATCGGTTGGACGCGGTGGTTTCGACAGACGGCGACGCGGATCGCCCGCTTCTGGCGGACGAAGCAGGCCTGTGTGTGCCTGGGGACATTCTGGGGCCGCTTACGGCGCGGGCTTTGGGTGCGCGTGACATCGTCACAACGGTTTCGGCCAATACGATGGTTGAGGCGATGGGGCACTTTCTAGAGGTCTCGCGGTGTCGGATTGGGTCACCCTATGTCATTGAAATGATGCAAGACCGGATCACCGACGGGGCGCGATCTGTGATCGGTTACGAGCCAAACGGCGGGGTTCTTTTGGGGTTTGAGGCGGAACTGGACGGACGCCGATTGCCGCCTTTGATGACGCGAGACGCGGTTCTGCCGATTGTCGCGGTTTTGGTGGCCGCTGCGGGGCGATCCGTGTCGGAGTTGGTTTTGAGATTGCCTGGACGGCGAACCGCGACGGATCGGCTGACGGACGTGCCGTCCGACGTGTCGGCGGTGATTGTGGCGGAGGTTTTGGCGGGTGGATCAGGTCTGATCCCACCTGAATTGGGGGCCATCGCGGCGATTGATACGACGGATGGGGCGCGGATGACGCTGGACGCCGGTGTAATCCTGACGATCCGGCCCTCCGGTAACGCGCCCGAGCTACGGTGCTATGTCGAAGCGGACGGATCGCAGACGGCTTCGACAGTACTGGACGAGATGTTGGCGCGTCTTGCAGCACGGGTTGCAGCTTTGCGGACGACATAGCAAAATCGCGGTGCAAACGGCCACCTGTTCTTGACAGGCAACGGACGCGGGCCTAGGCGGGAAGGGCTTTGGTTCCGCTGTGTTTCGATACGGTGGTGAAAAGGGAACGCGGTGCGGGCGAATGTGCCTTAATCCGCGGCTGCCCCCGCAACTGTAAGCGGCGAGCGACGGCTGATCGCGCCACTGGGACACATGTCCTGGGAAGGCAGGCTCTAGCGATGACCCGCGAAGTCAGGAGACCTGCCAAGGTTGTCACCCAGTTTGTCCTCGGGGTGAGGTCAAGCAGCGGCTGTCCGCAGCGGTGATTTTGCCGTTTGCGGAAAGCAATTACTTTCCAATGACTTAAATCGAAAACGGGCGCGCAAAATGCGCTGCCTGAATGCATTGGAGTAAGGATATGGGCGTGAAGTCTATCCTTTTGTTAACTGTCGCAGTGATTGCGCCGCAGACGGTGTGGTCGCAGGACGTCATTGAGTTGGACGAAGCGTTTATCTTTTCGGGCTTGTTCCCGGTCGAAGTAAACCGGACTGGATCAACGGTCGAAGTGTTGGACGCCGACGATTTGGCGGGGTCGGAAGTTGGCGTGGCAGGTGCGCTTGATCGTTTGCCAGGCGTGAGCGTGACATCGAATGGTGGGCTTGGAACATCAAGTGTGATCCGGGTGCGTGGTCTGGATGGGAAATACATCGGCGTGACCATCGACGGGATCGAAGTCACGGACCCGTCGCGCATTCAGAACACGTTCAATTTCGGCACGTTTACGCAAGGAATGCCAAGCCGGATCGAACTGGCGAAGGGTACGCAGACGACGGTCTACGGATCGGACGCGATTGCCGGAGCGGTGAGCATTACAACGTGGCGTCCCGAGGTGGATGGACGTTCGGGGCAATCGTCGCTTGCGGTCGGCAGCTTTGGCACGGCCAACGCAAGCTTGAGCTTTGGATTTCGTGATGAAAGCGGTGAAATTGCTGCGACAATGTCGCGCGTTCATAGCGATGGCTTTACGGCGCGTCCCGGAAATGACGAGGCCGATGGGTTCGATCAAACTGAGTTGAGCCTGGCAATTCGACGCAATCTGACGGACGCGGTGACGGTTGGTTTGACGGGACTTTATACCGATGGATCGTCAGAGTTTGATCAGTCGGATACTGACCCCTTGGCGCAATTGGATGAGACCCGCACGGGTCTGCGCGCATTTGCCGAGATTTCTGGCGGGGCGATCGATCACGAATTGTCCCTTTCGTATTTTGAGAACGAACGGAATGACCTGTTTTCACCCTTTACCAACAATTTCGTCGGTGAGCGTGTGAAGGCGGTTTACCTTGGAAACACGGATCTGTCCGGGGCGGTTTCGCTCGCTTTCGGCGCGGATTGGAGCGAGGAGAGCTCGACATTGGATGGCACCGCGTCCGATGCGTCAAACGGCGCGGTATTTGGCGAACTGCTTTATGCGCTGTCCAGTTCCACGGACGTGACGCTGGGATTGCGCCACGACGTCTATTCCGATTTTGATGATCAGACGACCGGGCGCGTTGCCGTGGTTCACCGCGGGGCGGGCGCACTGACGTATAAGGCGTCGATCGGGAACGGCTATCGTGCGCCCTCGCTTTACGAGCGCTTTGGTCCGTATTCGCCCGAGGTTGTGGAACTGCAGCCCGAAACAAGCCGAAGTGCGGATCTTGGGATCGAAGCCGCCTATGAGAATGCGTCTTATGGAGCCACGCTGTTTTACACCGAAATTCAGGATTTGATCGGGTTTGACGGCACGGCAGTAACCGCCGCGCGCCCTTTTGGCGCCTATTTCCAAGCGCCGGGCACCACGGTCAGCAAAGGTGTCGAACTTTCGGCCGAATGGACAATTGGAGCGGCAGATGTGTTTGCGAACTACACCTTCACGAATGCTGCGACCGAGGGCAGCCGGTTAAGCCGTGTGCCGCGCCATGACGTGACTTTGGGTGTATCGGGCGCATTAAGCGACACTCTCACCGGGACGTTTGATGTGCGGTCCGTGCGCGATACGGTCAACTTTGGCGCACCGATGGACGACTATACCTTGGCAAATGTGACGTTCACACAAAGCCTTGGCGAAGACAGGGATGCATTTTTGCGGATCGAGAACATTTTTGACGAGGATTACGAGTCCGTTCCGGGGTACAATTCCGCCGGTCTATCCGTCTTCGTGGGGCTTCGTGCGTCGTTCTAAATCCATTCTGAAAACACTGGCCTTGGCGGGATATCTCGCCGGGGCTCTTCCGGTTTGGGCTGCGGATGCGCCGGGCCGGGTCGTTTCGATGAACCTTTGCACCGATCAATTGGCGATGATGTTGGCGGCTCCGGGGCAGTTGGTGTCGGTCAGCCGGATAGCGCTGGACCCGGTGTCGTCCGCAATGTCGGCCGAAGCGGCGGCCTACCCGATCAACGCAGGGATCGCGGAAGAAGTCTTTGCGCTCGCGCCAGATCTGGTTCTGGGCGGCACCTATACTGATCCCTTTGCCGTCCAGATGTTGCGCGATCTTGGGATCGAAGTTGTGCAGTTCCCAATCGTATCGCAGTTGTCGGACATCCCGGATGTCGTGCGCCAGATGGGCGCGGCGCTTGGGCGGGTGGCGACGGCAGACATCCTTGCGCGTGAGGTCGAAGCGCGGCTTGATACGATTTCAAACGTGACTGATGAAGGGGTGCCCGAGGCTGCATTTTTCTTTGCGAACGGGTACTCTCTTGGGGCGGGAACGTTAAGCCATGACATCGTGACGAAGGCGGGTTTTGCGAACCTTGCCGAGCGTTTGGGGCGTAGCGGCGGTGGACGCTTGTCGTTGGAAGAGCTGTTGTTGAACCGCCCGGATGTTTTGGTGTCGGCGCAGCCCTATCCGGCGGCGTCGCGGTCGGAAGAGATCATGGCGCATCCCGCGTTGGACGGCATTCCGCGTGTGGCAAGTGGGCCGGAATGGGTCTGTGGGACGCCTTTGACGTTGAGGGCATTGGACCAAATGGTGGCCCTGCGTGAGACGTTGGAATGACGTCTGATCTGTTGAGTGTACGAGTGGACCGGCCGTGGTTAACGGTTGCGCTGCCCGCGACATGGCGGGCGTTGAGTTTCGCACCGTACCGGCCGGGTGATGTCGCGTGCGACCGCGTGCTTTGGCGTGAGGTGCGCGACCAGGACTTAACGCAGGATTTTGACGCGGTGGGCTGGTTGGCGGGCGAGGTCGGATCGAGGGATGCGGTGGCAATGCTGACCTCGCGCAATGTCGATCGCTTTGTGCATCGGCGTGCGGTCGTGGACGGTGTCGTGGCCGAGGCTGTGGCGACCGTTGGCTTGTCGAATGCCGAACGCATCGGCACGCGGCGCGACTTGCCAGACGGCAGTTATGGGACAATCAATGTGGTGGTCGCAGTGTCCGAAGGTTTGACGCCAACAGCGCGGATCGAAGCCCTGTCGATTGCCGCATCGGCGCGCACTGCTGCGGTTATGGAGGCCGGATTCCCGGTCGAAGCTGGCATTGCGACGGGGACCGGAACGGATTGCCTTGTGGTGACATCTCCGGTCGGGAAAAGTGGATTCGCAGGGATGCATACGGGTATTGGAGAGGCGGTTGGGGCTTGCGTATTCGCGGCGGTGGCGCAGGGTGTTTCGGACTGGTTGGCCGAGCGGTAGATTTGGTTTTTGAAAGTTTGAAGGTGCGCTTTTAAGGAATTGGCAACGTTTCGAACTGCCCGAACTCGATGCGGGCGTTCCACGGGTCAACGTGGTCGGTTTCGGCCATAAGGGCGCGGTAGACGCCTGCGTGGCTGACCCAAAGCGTTGGTTCGCGGTCGCGGTTCGCCAAAGCATTTCGGGTGCGATTTTGAAGCATAGCGACGCTCTCGCCACCGTGGGGGCGGGCGTGGAAGAAATCGTCGGCCCATGTGTCAAGTTCGGCGCGGGGGATGTCGTTCCACCGCGTATTTTCCCAATCTCCGAAGTCCATTTCGATCAGGTTGGGGTCCTCAATGACCGGGACGCTTCGCCTTGTTGCTATGGCTGTTGCAAGCTTTTGGCAGCGGCTGAGAGGGCTTGTGGCAATCTGTGTGATGTGCGGCAAGGTTTCGGCCAGGCGGTTTGCGACGGCATTAAGTCCGGGGGCCAGATCAAGATCGGTGCGGCCATAACAAAGCCCGTCGGGTGCGGCGGGTTGGCTGTGACGCAGGAAGATCAGAGGCATGCGAGGAGGACGAGCGGGATCAGCGCTTCAGTCAGTTGCTCGACCGCGCCGAGCGCGTCGCCAGTGTATCCGCCGAGGCGTGCTTTTAGACGGCGCGCTACTAGGGCAAGGAGGGCCATCAGCGCCAGGACAACGGCGATTGCGGGGGTGATCCCGATGGTGAGAATAAGCGCAATTGCAATCGCGGCGCCAACCCAGAGCGCAGCATCGGTGCCTTTCGGAGCGCCCGCCATGAAGCCAGCCGCGCCACCGGACCGGGCATAAGGCAGGTGTGCCATGAGCCACGCCATCGCAAAGCGCCCCAATCCGTGACCAGCGATGATAGCGACGAGCGCTGAAGTCAGCGGCAACATCGTCAGTGCGGTAATTTTGATCGCGAGCGTCAGACCTAAAGCGAGAACTCCATAGCTGCCAATGCGGCTGTCGTGCATGATCTCAAGGGCGCGATCTCGGTCGCCGCTGCCGCCCAATCCATCGGCGACATCGGCAAGCCCGTCCTCATGAAGAGCGCCCGTCAAGAGCATACCTGCGGCGATGGTTAACAGCGTTGCGAGGGCTTGCGGGATGATGAGAGACAGGCCCCAAAACAGCGCAGCAAGCGCAACTCCGATGGCGAGACCGACGGTCGGGTACCACCGCACAGCGCGCGCCATGGCGGCGTCAGAATGGGCGACGGGCGGCAGCCGGAGACGGGTCAGAAAGCCCGCCGCAAGCACCAGTTCCACCCGTGCGTTTGTCATGCTGGCCCCGAAATTCCGGCATCTTCAAAGCTGGCCATATCGGTTAACATCCGCGCGGCGGCCTGAACGAGCGGCCACGCCAAAAGCGCGCCGGTGCCTTCGCCAAGCCGCAATTGCAGATCCAAAAGCGGCGCGGCATCGAGAGCGGAAAGCATAGCGGCGTGGCCCTGTTCCTGACTTTTGTGGGCGAAGACCATAGATTGTCGCACGCCTGGATTGAGGCGCGTCGCGACCAATGCTGCGGCCGTGGCAATGAAGCCATCAACCAGAATGACGCGGCGAGCGTCGGCCGCGCCAAGCATGGCCCCAGTCATCATCGCAATCTCGAACCCGCCGTATTCTAACAGCGCCGTTTTCGCGTCCAAGGGGCCAGTGCGCGCGGCGGCTTGGGTGAGAATTTCCTCTTTCGCGGACAGGCCAGGGTCATCAAGTCCGGTGCCGCGCCCTGTCAGAACATCAAGGCCGACTTTGGTGATTTTGTGGGCGAGCATCGCGGCGGAAGAGGTGTTGGCGATGCCCATTTCGCCAAAGGCGACGGCGTCCCAGTCTCCGTCAGCGCCAAGCACGCGCCCCTTTTCAAGTGCCTCATCGGCTTGATCCAACGTCATCGCAGGTCCGTTAAGGAAGTTTAGCGTGGCCGGAGCAATACGGCGGTCGATGAGGTTTGGATCGTTGAAGGGCTCTCCAGCGACGCCCGCATCCACGACGCGCAACGCAGCACCGGTGCTGGCTGCAAAGACGTTTGCCGCTGCCCCTTTACCGAGGAAATTCAACACCATCTGCCGAGTGACTTCTTGGGGAAAGGCCGAAACGCCAGCGGCGGCAATCCCGTGGTCGGCGGCAAAGATCGTAAGCTGACAGTTATCCATTCTGGGTGACAGACTGCCTTGCACCATGGCGATCTGCACGGCGAGATCCTCAATCCGGCCAAGCGCGCCCAAAGGCTTGGTCTTCATGTCGATCTTGCGTTGAAGATCGGTGGCGAATGTCGTTTGGTCTGTCACGGCTTTTCCTGCATTAACGGTCAAGCCTGCTTACGAATTTGTGCCACGCGCCGCAACCAAAGGACGCCGCCATGACCGACGAAGTTGACATCAATGCCCGCCACAAGGCGCGGATGCAAAAGATCAAGGCCGCCCGTGATCGGATCATGGAAACCAAGACCGTCGAGAAGGGGCTGATCATTGTTTTGACCGGGAACGGCAAGGGCAAGTCGTCGTCAGGATTTGGGATGATTTTCCGCTCGATCGGGCATGGAATGCCCTGCGCCGTAGTGCAGTTTATCAAAGGCTCTATGCAATCGGCCGAGCGTGATTTGCTGAAGGCCAAGTTTGCCGACGAATGCCCGGTGCATGTGATGGGTGAGGGATTTACCTGGGAAACACAGGACCGGGAGCGGGATATTGTCATGGCCGAGGCTGCATGGGAAAAGGCGAAAGAGCTGATCCGAGATGAACGCAACCAGATGGTGCTTTTGGACGAAATCAATATTGCGCTTCGATATGACTACTTGGATGTCGAGGATGTTGCGGATTTTCTGGTCAACGAAAAGCCCGCGATGACCCATGTAATCCTGACGGGGCGAAGCGGCAAAGACGTGTTAATCGACATCGCGGATTTGGTAACAGAGGTTAAGGAAGTGAAGCATCCGTTCCGAACTCAGGGTGTGAAGGCGCAGCCCGGAGTGGAGTTTTAGGCCCATGCCTCGCGCGCTGATGGTGCAGGGGACGGGCTCGAATGTGGGCAAGTCGGTGATCGTTGCGGGGCTGTGTCGCGTGGCGGCGAACCGAGGCCTTACGGTCAGGCCTTTCAAGCCGCAAAACATGTCGAACAACGCCGCCGTCACAGATGATGGCGGTGAGATTGGTCGAGCGCAAGCCTTGCAGGCATTGGCGTGTCGGGTGCCGATGTCGGTCCATATGAACCCCGTTTTGTTGAAGCCGGAAAGCGATACCGGGTGTCAGGTCGTGGTGCAGGGGCAAGTGCGTGGGCCACTCCAAGCGCGGGATTTCGGCGGGGCAAAGGCGGATTTGATGCCCGCTGTCTTAGAGAGTTTTGCACATGTTTGTGACGGCGCTGATCTGGTGCTGGTCGAAGGCGCGGGAAGCCCGGCCGAGATTAACCTTCGTGAAGGCGACATTGCGAATATGGGGTTCGCTGTTGCTGCGAATGTTCCGGTTTTGCTGCTGGGCGATATCGACCGCGGCGGTGTGATTGCCCAGATTGTCGGGACGCAGGCGGTGCTGGAGGCAGAAGATCTCGAGATGATCCGCGGTTTTCTGATCAACAAGTTTCGCGGTGATCCAAGGCTTTTTGACGAGGGCTATGATGGAATTGAAAATCGCACTGGATGGCCGGGGTTTGGCGTAATCCCGTGGTTCAATGATATTGGGATGCTGCCCGCCGAGGATGCCGTCGATTTGGAGCAAAACGCAGGTGACGGTGCGTTTCATATCGCCTGCCCAATGCTTAGCAGGATTGCGAATTTTGACGATTTGGATCCGCTTTTGGCCGAGCCGTCCGTGCGGCTGACAATGGTGCCGCCGGGGCGGGCCTTGCCGGGCGATGCGGATCTTGTGATCTTGCCGGGGACCAAGTCGACGCTGGGTGACTTGGCGTTTTTCCGCGCGCAGGGGTGGGATGTTGACTTAAAGGCGCACGTGCGGCGTGGGGGCCATGTTCTTGGGATCTGTGGGGGATATCAGATGCTTGGGGTTCGGTTGCATGATCCTGATGGGCTGGATGGTCAGGCTGCATCCGTTGATGGGCTCGGATTGTTGGATGTCGAGACGGTGATGTCGCCATCGAAGTTTTTGACACGTGCGCGGGCGACGCACGCAGCGAGCGGCGTGGCGTTTGATGGATATGAAATTCATATCGGGGTAACTCAAGGGGCCGATACAGAGCGGCCATTTGCCAAGATCGGCGGCGTGCCGGATGGTGCAGTGTCTGCGGACGGGCGGGTCTCTGGGACATATTTGCACGGGCTGTTTTCTGACGATGCATTTCGCGCGGCATGGTTGAATGCGCGCGGCATTGCGGCGTCCGGCACGCAATATGGGGCTGATGTGGACCGCGTTCTGGATGATTTGGCGGCGCATTTGGAAGCGCACGTTAAGATTGATGAACTTTTTGCTGCGGCTGGTGAGGTCTAGGTTAACGCAGCCTCCAGCCTTTGCCACTCGGACGAATTACCGGGAAGACCGAGGCGGATCCAGCTGTCGGAATAGGGGAAAATCCGGCTCCAGATTTGAGCGCGGGCAAGGGTGTCTTGGGCCGCTTTTGCGTCCGAGGTTTCGTACAATCTGAACAGCGCAGTTCCGCCAATACATTGCCAACTAGCGGCGACGGCAATGGCGTCGATGCGGGCGGTTTCGGTGGCGAGACGGGCGCGGGTTTCGGCCTGCCAGCTTGTGTCCGCGAACGCCCGTGCGCCAATTTCCAACGCTGGTCCAGAGACGCACCACGGACCAGCGGCCGCGGTCATTTTTTTGATGAGATCGCGCGGGCCAGCCGCAAAGCCGAGGCGAAGACCGGCAAGGCCAAAAAACTTTCCGAAGGAGCGCAACACAATTACATTCTGCGGCGTGGGATGGGAAAGGAGAGAGCGTTCCGGCGTCGCATCCGCAAAGCTTTCGTCGACGACCAAGAGGTCGACAGATCGGGCGATGTCAGACAGCATTTCCGGCGTGAAAACCGTGCCGGTCGGGTTGTTTGGGTTGACGACAACCGCGAGGTTTGCGCCAGTTAATCCGGCGACATCCGGCACCTGATCGACATGCCACCCCACGTTTGTCAGCGCGGCTTCGAACTCGTTGTAGGTGGGCGCAAGGATGCGTGCGGCTCCGCGGATTCTTAGGTGCGGCAAAAGTTGGATTGCGGCCTGCGCGCCGGGAAGTGCGACAAGGGCCCAATCTGTGTCATATTCTATGCGGGCAGCATCTAGGAGGCGGGCATGTGCATCTGATCTGGGAAGCGAGCGCCATGAATTATTATCTACGTTATCAATAGGGTAGGGCGCTCTGTTGATTCCGGTAGAAAGATCGATCCAGTTGGCTTCGATCCCACCGAATGAATTGATAGCAAGCCCCATGTCTCCGCCGTGATCGCGCGGCGTTGTCATAGAATTGCGATGACGATCAAGAGCGCTGCGAGAAGCCCCACTGCGCGCAAATAGAGGTGAACTGCGCGATCTATATCGGCAGGCGTTGGGTCGGG
Organism: Boseongicola sp.; assembly: GCF_057460485.1. Classification (NCBI taxonomy): domain Bacteria; kingdom Pseudomonadati; phylum Pseudomonadota; class Alphaproteobacteria; order Rhodobacterales; family Paracoccaceae; genus Boseongicola; species Boseongicola sp. Next base: position 4,795 of record NZ_JBVCWP010000038.1, on the reverse strand, counting down.
GGCGTCCTCGTTTAAGAACGGATCGTCGCTTGGGCCTTCGGGATAAAGGCGCGGTCCGGATAGGCACACATCGAGCGCTCCGGCCATGGCCGCCTCGGGCCAGCCTGCGTTGGGGGACCGGTGGGTTGTTGCATCCCTAAACGTAACGGTAAGGGCGCGAACTGGGTTCGGTTGCACTACGGAAAACAACAGCGCGGTCAGGCGGGCTGGCACCCAATTTGCGATGTCGTCAAGGCTGGCGGCGGAACGGCCAAAGTCGATGTGACGCTCGGTTTTGTGGGCAATCATGCTGTCGGCGGTGTTGATTGCCTTGTATGCGGCGATGCCGGGCAGGCCGAAAAGAACGCCCCAAAAGACCGGCGCGACGATCCCGTCGGAGGTGTTTTCAGCGAGGCTTTCAATTGACGCGCGTGCGATACCTTCGGTGTCGAGCGCATCCGGGTTGCGACCGACGATACGGGCGACGGCAATGCGCGCGGCCGCTAGATCTCCGGCTTTGAGCGGGGCCTCAACATCGGTGACGTGGCTGTACATGCTGCGGGATGCGACCAGCGGGGCGGCGAAGAGGCCGGTCAGAAGAACACCGATCAGTCCGTCGGGAAGGATCGCCGCGATGAGGGCAGTCGGGAGGATGGCAGTGGCGAGAACAATCGCCAGCGTAATGCGGCCCCAAGAGCGCTTTTGCGCAGGCGAATCTTCAGGAAGGTTAAAGCGCTGATCCATGTGATTGATCAGTCGACCGATCCATGAAACCGGATGGCCGATTGTGCGAAATAGCCTGTCCGGCCAGCCGAACGCACCTTCTGTGGCCAATGCCACCACCATCGCCGCTGCCGACATGTCCTGTCCCCTGCAAACCCATTGATTGAATGGCACCGGTGAGGGCGTTATGCAACGTTGACCTTATCGGGGAAGGCAAGTGCATGGGCAGGATCATACTGGTGACAGGCGGCGCGAAGTCGGGGAAATCGGCTTGGGCCGAGGATCGTATCCGCGCGCTTGGCGGCAATCCGGTTTACATTGCTACGGCGCAGGCTTTTGACGACGAGATGGTGCGACGGATTGCGGACCACTTGTCCCGGCGCGGCGATGGCTGGACGACATTGGAAGAGCCGCGCGATCTGCCTCGGGTTTTGGATGAGACCGACGGGGCGGGGCCACGGTTGGTGGATTGTCTGACGCTTTGGTTGTCAAACGAGATGCTGGCGGATGACGGCGATTGGCGTAAGTCTTTGCAAATATTGACTAAGTCTCTTGAACAACAAACAGCGCCGGTGATTTTGGTTACCAACGAAGTCGGCTCGGGCATTGTGCCGGACAACGCCCTTGCACGTCAGTTTCAGGATGCCGCGGGCGTGGTTAACCAGGCCATCGGCGCGATCGCGGATGAGGTTGTGCTGGTCGTTGCCGGGCAGGCTTTGACGATAAAGTGCGGCGCGGCTTAGTTTTCCGCGACCATCAAACCTTCATCTTTCAATTTCTTATGGGTTTCGTCGATGGCGCGGTACGCACGTTCCGCCAACAGGTCAATCTCGTCTGTCGTGATCGGAAGCGGTGGGCAGATGATCATACGGTCGCCCACATGGCGCATCACCAGATTGTTGGCAAAACAGCGTTCGCGACAGATAAGACCCGCGGTTCCAGGCCCGCCAGCGAAGGCTGCGCGGCTGGACTTATCAGGTGTCAGCGCGATCGAGCCCATGAGGCCGACGATCTTGGCTTCGCCCACAAGCGGGTGCTCTGTCAGGGCTTCCCATTTTTTGCGCATGTAGGGGGCGGCGGTGTCGCGAACGTGGTCGATGAGATTTTCCTCTTCGATGATCCGCAGGTTTTCAAGCGCGACGGCGCAGGCGACCGGGTGGCCGGAATAAGTGTAACCATGGTTAAATTCGTCTTGGCCAATGGTATCCGCAATCTCGTCTGACAGGATCGAACCGCCGATAGGCTGATAGCCGGACGACAGGCCTTTGGCGATCGTCATAATGTCGGGCTGGACGCCGATGGTCTGGCTGCCGAACCAGTTTCCGGTGCGTCCAAAGCCGCAAATGACTTCGTCAGCGATGAAAAGAATGTCGCGCTCTTCGCAGATGCGCTTGATCTCGGGCCAATAGGTATCAGGCGGAACAATCACGCCACCGGCACCCTGAATAGGTTCGGCGATAAAGGCGGCAACGCGGTCTTCACCAAGTTCATCAATGGCTTGCTCTAATTCCCGAGCGCGGGCGAGGCCGAAGTCTTCGGGTGACATCTGACCGCCTTCGGCCCACCAGTCTGGTTGGTTGATGTGATGAATATCGGGGATGGGCAACCCGCCTTGGGCGTGCATCGCCGCCATCCCGCCAAGCGAGGCGCTGCCCATTGTCGAGCCGTGGTAGGCGTTCTTGCGGCTTATGATGATGGTTTTCTCGGGCTTGCCCTTCATCTCCCAATAGCGACGCACGACGCGGATATTGGTGTCGTTGGCGTCCGAGCCGCCGCTGGCGAAGAAAACATGGTTAAGATCGTCGGGGGCGAGTTCGGCCAGTTTCGTCGCGAGCGCGATGGCCGGAACGTGGGTGGTTTTGAAGAATGTGTTGTAGAAGGGCAGCTCACGCATTTGACGTGCGGCAACATCGGCAAGCTCGCCGCGGCCATAGCCGATATTCACGCACCAAAGGCCCGCCATCGCATCAAGGATTTGCACGCCCTCACTGTCATAAAGGTAGACGCCCTTGCCGCGCTTGATGACGCGCGCGCCCTGTTCGGCAAACTCTCCCTGTGTGGAAAACGGGTGTATGTGATGCGCAGCATCAAGGGCCTGAAGGTCGGCAGTGGGCATGTGGTTGGTGATGACGGGCATGGGAGGCCTCCAGCGAACGGGCGTTTGACATAGAGATATGATCAAATTTTATGCGCGGTCAATCCGCGATGCGACAGCTCTAATCGGAAAGCGTCAATCGAACCTGTCCGATGCCTTGGCGAATGTCGTCGCCGATGGCCTGTGCGGCGCGTGCCGGATCGCCCTCGCGCAGGGCGGTAAGGGCCTCGTCGTGCTTGTCGGGCAAGTTCGCTGTGCCAAATCGACCACAAACGATTCGCAGTGCAGGCCCGCTTTGAAGCCATAGAGATTGTGACAACTTGCTTAATACGGGGGCATCGGCCTGTTCATAAAGACTGAAATGGAAGCGGTAATTATACTCGAGATAGCGTTCGACGTTGCCAGACGCGATGGCGCGGTCGATCTCCTGATCCAAAGCAACAAGGTCGCTCAGGCATTTGTCTGACATGCGCCGCGCCGCCAGCTCGGCAAGCCGTGGCTCGATTGCCAGACGCGCAAAACCTATCTCGTCGAGCGTTCTGCGCGTCATGATTGGCACCGTAACACGGCGATTTCCCCCGATTTCTAAGGCTCCCTCGGCGGAAAGACGTCGGATTGCCTCGCGCACGGGGGTCATCCCACCGCCGATCAAATCGACGAGGCCCTGGATGGTAACCGCTTGCCCCGGGAGCAGAACTCCGAACAAGATCATAGCTCGAATCTGGTGATAGACTGCCTGATGCTCGGGGCGTTTCGCGACGCTTTTGTCCATTCCGGCAGTCCCTGGTCAGTTTTGTCGGGGCGGCCTCTCAAAATGGCGTTCCCTTGAATTAGCTTGTTTATGTGTCACTATTTGATCAAATATATGCGCAAGTGCCAATGGGAGAGTAAAGTGAAAATCAAATTAGCTACAATGACGGCCGTGATCGCGCTTTGTGCGAGCGCCGCTGTCGCGGATGAAGTGCGTGTTTATAACTGGTCGGATTATATCGACGAGGCCCTGCTTGAAAAGTTTGAAGCCGAAACCGGAATCGAGCTGATCTATGATGTCTTCGATTCCAACGAGGTTTTGGAAACGAAAATGCTTGCGGGCGGATCGGGCTATGACGTTGTCGTGCCGACGGGCGATTTTCTGCAGCGTCAGATTTCAGCCGGTGCTTTTCAGGCGCTTGATTTTGACCAGCTGCCAAATTCGGCGAACCTGTGGGACCTGATCAAAGACCGCACCGAGCAGTATGACCCCGACAATGCCTATTCGGTTAACTATATGTGGGGCACCACGGGTATCGGTGTTAACGTTTCTAAAGTGACCGAGATTCTGGGGGAAGACGCCCCGATCGACTCGCTGGAGTTGATCTTTAATCCGGCTAATATAGAAAAGCTGGCGCAATGCGGCGTCTATATGCTGGACGCGCCAACCGAGGTTATTCCAGCGGCTCTGACTTATATCGGCGAAGACCCGAACACATTCGACGTAGACCTTATCAACAAAGCCGGCGATGTGCTTTTGGCGGTTCGTCCACATATCCTGAAATTCCACAGCTCGGAATACATCAACGCGCTGGCCAACGGTGATATCTGCGTCGCCTTTGGATGGTCCGGTGATATTCTGCAGGCGCGCGACCGCGCTGATGAGGCCGAGAACGGTGTCGAGATTGCCTATAATGCGCCGAAGGAAGGTGCGTTGATGTGGTTTGACCAAATGGCAATTCCAGTTGATGCGCCAAACCCGGAGGCAGCCCACATGTTCCTGAACTTCATTATGGATGCTCAGAACATGGCCGCGGCGTCGAACTATGTTTACTACGCCAACGGCAACAAAGCATCGCAGCCTTTTCTGGAAGAAGATGTGATCGGGGATCCAGCGATTTACCCGTCGGACGAAACACTTGAGAAGCTTTACACGCCTGTAGCTTACCCACCGAAAGTGCAGCGTGTCATTACACGGCTCTGGACCAAAGTGAAGTCGGGTACGTAAGATCAGAATTGGGCGCCCGG
>NZ_JBVCWP010000037.1:0-20991 GCF_057460485.1 Boseongicola sp. | reverse complement strand
CCTGGAAGGCCCGCGACCCTCGCGCCCTGGCTGACGGAATCAAATAAACCCATGTCGCCTACTGGGTGTCCTCGGAGATCACCGAATGAAACGGCGCCAAAAGCTTTGGCTACCGGGCCTATAACCTCTACCAATTGGGCGACGATCAGACCCGAAGCCGGCTGATCCAGGACACCCCGGCAGACTTCTTTGCTGGCGCTCAGAGGCTGGATGCCGGGATCATCCTCCCTGACGCCCGGTTACAGCAAAAACTGCTGAGGGTCATCGCAAGCCCGACCGACAGATCGCTTCACAACGCAAACTATTCGGTTCTTGCGAACCCATCAAACAAACGGTTCCAGAACTGTACCGAGCACACTTTGGATGTTATGATGGCCGCAATCTACAACACGTCAGACCGCGCTCAGATAAAAGCGAACATCGGCGCACACTTCGACGCCCAGGCTGTGAAGATCAGTGGCCTGAAGCGCACCTTTGCCCGCGTCGCGTCTGCTGCGCTGACCACGTCAGATCATGGCGCACAGATTGGCACCGCAACATTCGGGTCCATCGCGCGCTTTATGAAGAAGCACGATCTGGCCGACGAAGTGTAGCGGATCACGCCTGATGCATCCTATCACTTCTGACAAAAAACGGCATTGTCCCAAACCGGGGCAATGCCCGTCAGCACAAGCGCAGGCTGGATAAATGGTAGATCATCTCGGGCGAACGATAGAGTTGGAACACCGCGAAAAGCACGCCCAGCGCCCCTAAGAGGTACATAAAGTGCGTCGTCCGCGTCATGCCACTTTCCCCTCGGGCCGCTCGTATATTGGCCAGTTCAGGGCCGCCGCCAAAAGGCTTAAGCCAATCGCCAGCCCCCAAGCCATATCATAGCTGCCGGTCCGGTCATACAACCAGCCGCCCATCCAGCCACCTGCGAACGACCCAAGTTGGTGCGCGAAAAAGACAATTCCACCCAGCATAGACATATGTTTTACGCCCCAGACGCTGGCCACCGTGCCGTTCGTCAAAGGCACCGTCGACAACCAGAAAAGCCCCATAAGCGCGCCGAAAACATACGCCGATGCGGCTGTGACGGGCATCAGCACAAAGCCCGCAATCAATGCCCCGCGCGCCAGATATATCCAGCTAAGCAACATCGGCTTACGCAGCCGGCCGCCCCAAAGACCGGCCAGATAGCTGCCAAGAATATTAACCAGCCCGATCAGCGCCAACACCACGGTCGCAACAGAAACGTCTACGCCCTCGTCCGCAAGAAACGCGGGCAGATGTACTGCGATAAAGACCACCTGAAAGCCGCAGGCAAAAAACCCAAGCGACAAAAGCCAGAAGTCGCGTGACCCGAACGCGCCGGACAAGGCTTCGCGGACCGTCGAGGTGTCGGGCGCGGCTGTGCTTGCCGCGACATCGACCCGCGTAATACCGAAGGCCAGCGGGGCCATCAAAAGCGCGAAGGCAGAGAGCGCCAACAAAGCACCGTCCCAGTCCAGAAACCCAATGAGCCCAAGCGTCATCGGCAACAAGGCAAACTGCCCGAATGACCCGACCGACATGGTGATCCCCATCGCCATGGATCGCTGTTCGGGCCGAACCAGACGACTGATTGCGCCGAAAATCACCGGGAATGTTGTGCCCGCAAGCCCGAGACCTATCAGCACGCCCGCGCCAAGGATAAAGACCACCTCGCCCGCCACCTGAGACATCGCCCAAAGCCCGGCCGCGTAAAAAAGTGCCCCAAGGACGATGATCTGTTTTGCACCAAAACGATCCGCCAGCATACCGGCGAAAGGTTGGCTTATGCCCCAGACAAGGTTCTGAAGCGCGATCGAAAACGCAAACGTTTCGCGGCCCCAGCCCTGCTCAAGCGAGATCGGCTGCAGAAAAAGTCCGAAACCGTGCCGGATCCCAAGAGAGAAAAGCAGGATCAACGCGCCGCAAGCCACGGCAAAGCCCGCTCCATTCCATTTGGATGTTTGGCCATCGGTCATGACTGCGGGGATATACCAACTTCTATGCCAAAACCACCCGAGCCAACGCTCCAAAGGTTAACATATTGGTCACAGGCGTTACCGCCCGCGCCAGATGCTATGTGCAAATACGCGACGGCGGATACGGGCACCGACGTGATAGCGACATCGCGATTTTGCACGGTCAACTATGATTTACTGGCTTTAAGACAGGGGCGGTTTGTGTGCCACACCCATCGCAAGGACGCGACGTTGAGGTTTCGGCGTAGACTCAGGCCTCTGAAATTACCCGATGAAGTTCTGTGTCAGCCAGAACTGCCCGCAGTATTGCGCGTTTGGATCAAAGGCGACTGCCGCCGTCGTTGCGCGAACCCGCCTATCGAGGATGTTTTTCCGGTGACCAGGAGAGTTCATCCAAAGCGTCACAACGTGCCGTGCCAAAGTTGCGTAGGAATGTGCGGGAAGCGGCTGTCCATCGTTGGTCCGAAATTGGCAAGCATTTGAATCAACTATTTTAAAGCGACGGTTGTCGATCTGATAGCGATGCACCATCCCGATGTTTTCCGATCCGGTTTTAAATCGAATCCCAGAGTTCTTCACCCGCTGTTTCAGCGTCGAGGCGCCAGCTACCGTACTTTTGTGGGTTAATTGCTGAGTACGTGCCATCCATTTCGAGTGCTTTTCAGCCTCTCTAGACAGGCGTGAGTTTGCATCTGAAACGCTCTCCAGCCCAGCCCGGCAGCGGTGAAAGTTCACTTCCGTACGGATTGCCTCGTCAAGCAGAGGTTGGTTTATGCCGGCCTGAGGCACGATGGTCTTAGCAGCCGTCGCGGATACATTCCGCGAGCAAGCCTCGGACGCAGTCGCAGCGACACAGGCAAGCGCAACTCCGGCAACAACAGTTGCAATCTTCGATCTCATTCGATGGCCCCTTGTACCTGCCCCCGAGCGCATTTTCGGAGCCAAATGCGGCCAAAGCGCGGCTTTACCTCGGCGCTCGTTTGGAATTTGTTCGGGAAAATGAAGCTCTGGCCGAGCCAGGCCGCGCGTTTTGGCAGTTCCTTGCCAGAACTTCTGGTTAGTTCTCGCGGCGCAGCGCGTCCATTGTGCGGACCAATTCTGCACTGATCCCCGGCTCGGACAGCGCATGCCCCGCCCTTGCAACAAATGACAATCGCGATCGCGGCCATGCTTCGTGCAGCCGATGCGCCGACAGCGGCGGACAGATCATATCGTAGCGACCCTGCACAATTGTTCCGGGCACATTCTGTAGGGCATCGAGGTTTGCTTCGATCCAACCATCGTGTTCAAGAAAACCAGCGTTGGTGAAATAGTGGTTTTCAAGCCGCGCAAATGCACGCGCGTATTCCGCCGGGCTATCACCCCGCGGGCCATCATTCGCGATAGATGCAAGCGTGTTTTCCCAGCTGGCCCAAGCCCGCGCGAACCGCGTTTCCGTCGCCAGATCGCCCGAGAACAGACGCCGATTATAGGCCTCGATCAGATCGCCATGCTCTTGTTTGGGAACAATCGCAGTGAAGCGTGCCCAGACATCTGGCCAGAACGCACCAGCCCCGCCGCCATAAAACCAGTCCAATTCACGCTGAGTCATCAAGAAGACACCGCGCAGCACAAGATGAGACACACGAATCGAATGCGTGATCGAATAGACCAGCCCAAGCGTAGCGCCCCAGCTACCACCAAAGACGATCCACTTGTCGACGCCCAGCTTCTCGCGGATATGTTCAATATCGCGCACAAGGTCCCACGTCGTATTGTTGGTGACGCTTGCATGAGGGCGCGAACGGCCACAGCCACGCTGGTCAAACAGAATGATTCGATAGTGCGTTGGGTCAAAATACCGACGCATCGCAGGACTACACCCGCCGCCGGGACCACCGTGAAAGACAACGACAGGCACTCCGTCCGGGTTGCCGCATTGTTCGACATAGATGCGATGGCCGTCTCCCACGTCCATCATCCGCTGATCGAATGGATCAATCGGCGGATAGAGAAACTGTGACGCACTTTTTTTGTCTGCAAGACGGTCCATGTAAGTTCTATATAATGCGAAAGCCCGGCAATCTATGTCAGTAACGACAGAATTTTTGAAAGGTCCCTAACGCATATGGCGAGTACGAACACAATTGACGCCTCGGAGATCGAGAAATTTCAGGCAATGGCCGCCGAATGGTGGGATCCGAACGGGAAGTTCAAGCCCCTACATATGCTGAATCCGTGCCGCTTGGATTACATCACGTCTCAGATTGCAGCCGAGTTTGGGCGCGATCTGACGTCTCCCTTGCCCTTTAAGGGACTTCGCATCCTCGATATTGGATGTGGCGGGGGTCTTTTGTCCGAGCCTATGGCGCGTTTGGGAGCCACTGTGGTGGGCGCCGATGCCGCCGAGCGCAATATACCTGTCGCAACGCTCCACGCCGAGCAGCAGGGGCTAAACATCGACTATCGGCATACATCTGCAGAAGCATTGGTCGCGGCCGGAGAAACGTTTGATGCCGTGATGAATATGGAAGTGGTGGAACATGTTTCGGACCCGCTTGCGTTTTTGACGGCCTGCCGTGACCTTCTGAAACCGGGTGGGTTGATGACGTGCTCGACGATCAACCGGAACCCGAAAAGCTACGCTATGGCCATTTTTGGCGCGGAATACGTAATGCGCTGGTTGCCAAAAGGCACGCACGAATGGTCAAAGTTCATCACTCCGGATGAGCTTTATGAGCTACTGGCAAAGGCGGGGCTAGATCCAGTTGATCGCAAAGGTTTCGTATTCAATCCGATCACATGGTCCTGGCGGCTGAGCAATCGGGATCTAAGTGTGAACTACGTCACAGCTTCGGTTCGTTCTTCGTAGAAGGCGCGTCGAACCGCTTTCGAATTTCGCGCAAAACAGGCAATGCCTGACGTACTTTTTCATGCCCGGCAGCGTCGACGGCGTCGTTCAGGATAGGCACAATCGCGGAAAGGGCCGCATCGCGCGCGCGCTTTCCAGCCGGGCTGATCGCGACAAACTTGCGGCGCGCATCATCCCAGTCGGGTCGGATATGGACATATCCAGCAGCCTCAAGCCGGCTGATCGTGTTGGTCATAGCGCCTCGCGTAATATGAAACGCACGCGCAAGCTGGGCCGGGGTCCGCTCGGACCCGGTGCGAGACAGATGATTCAGCACCGAGAAATGGCTCAACTCCATTCCCTTGGGCAAGGCTTTTGACAGGCGCGCGCGTGCCAGTTGGTCCGCCATGAATATCTCGCTGAAAAGCGCGATGGCCAGCGGGTCCCCTTTGTCACTGCTATTGTTCATGTTACCGATCTGTAGTTTCGATCATGGGTCAGGCTTGGGAGTCTATTTCTTACATCATCAACTGCGGACAGATTGAGATCAACCACTGTGACACCGGGCAAATCGCCGCCATCGGCCAGAATGTGCCCCCACGGATCGATTGCCAGTGAATGCCCGTAGGTCCGACGGCTGCGTCCTTTGGATGCTGAATGAGTACCACATTGGGCCGGGGCCAGCACAAAGCTTCCAGTCTCGATGGCGCGGGCTCGCAAAAGTGTTTCCCAATGGGCGACACCCGTTTCGGGCGAAAACGCGGAAGGGACCGTAAGAATCTTTGCACCAGCCTGCGCGAGGTGGCGAAAAAGATGCGGAAATCGCAGATCGTAGCAAATCGTCATACCAAGGCCGGTCCCGCCAATCTGTGCCAAGGAGGCCCGGTCACCCGGCCGATAGCCGTCGCTTTCGAGGTAAGTTTCCGTTTCGCTGATTGACACGTCAAACATGTGGATCTTGTCGTAGCGGGCGGCAATCTGACCATTGGGATCGATCAGAAAGGACCGATTGATAAAGCGTCCATCCCCGTCTGGGTCTTTCAGCGCCAGCGACCCGATCAGTATCCAGATGCTGTGGGCGTTTGCAGAATGTCTCAGTCCGGCCAAGGTGATATCGCTGGCTTCATCTTGCAGAACATCGTGTTGATGTGCGCGGGACATCGAAACGCAGTTCGTCACTTCCGGCGTTAGCGCGAACGTTGCGCCCCGCGCGGCTGCTTGGGAAATGTGGGATTGGGTGACCGGAAGGTTGGCCCCGGGGTTATCCGAAGCCGAAAGCTGGATCAGACCTACACGCAAAGCCTCAGGTCGCAAGCAGCGGGTCAAGCTTCCCGGACCGCTCGAGCGCATAAAGTTCGTCACAGCCACCGACGTGCGTTTCGCCAATGAAAATCTGCGGCACAGTGTGGCGGCCATTGGCGCGCGAAAGCATTTCTTGACGACGCTTCGGCTCGCGCGCAACGTCAACTTCAGAGAATGAAATGCCTTTGGACTTCAAAAGGCGCGTCGCTGCATGGCAAAAACCGCAGAAAGGCGACGTATAGATTTCAACGTTGTTCAAGGTCATAGCTCCTTCAGGCTTGACCTTCATTTAGGGAGTCTTGTCGGCTCTTGCCAGCACCAGAATGGAAATCTGTGCTGCGCCTGCCGCATATCAAGCGTGCGTGCGTGGATGCAGACAAGGTCACGCCCGACGTCAATGCATCGCCGATCAGCACGGCCTTGCGACCATTCAGATCGTCTTTTCGACTGTTTGCGAGGGAGTTCCCCCTTTGGAGCGTTGCCGAAGAGATCGTCGATGCCCATACCGTCCTGCGGTTTTTGTGCGCGAAGTCCCGATCAGTGCTTCGGGATCGGGCTTAGATCATAAAACTTAGCGACACCCTTCGCGCGGCTTTGCCGCCTGATTGCAGCGGCGTCTTATGAGACGGCTCCACTGAAGCGGCACAGGAACCAAAACGTATCTTGGTCGGCGCCCGCGCGAGCCACCCAGTGACCAGCGATCGCAACGAGATCAATTCGGTCTTCGTGCATGAAGCCCAATACAACACGCGACCGGCATCGCGATATGCCAATGCCACACGGCCCGTTTTTTAAGGCCGTTCCCTCTTAAGGCAATCGTCGCAGCTGTCTGCCGCACCATCGGCGTCACCGCAAAGATCGCAGCTATGTCCGGTTTGAAACGGTATATCTCGCCAAAAAGCGCCACAAAGCGCGCCGTGATCATCAACGAATTTCGAGCACAGAACGCGCTGGTCGGGATAGATCATTCCCACTGCACATTGCATAAACGCCATCTCACCTTACCTTGTTTGTTCCAATGACCGACACACCACGACTGACCGACCGAAGAGCCCTTAAGTTGCACCGCGCACGCGCGGCGCGCAGGCCACAGCTGTTCCTGCTAGACGAAGCGGCTGCTGATCTTGAAGAAAGACTGTCAGAAATTAAGAAAACCTTCACCAAGCCTGCGATTGTTGGGGGCATGCCCGGGCCTTTTCAGGCTGTGTTGCCGCCATCCGTCAGCGTTCTAGACGATGATCTGCTGGATTTGACGCGCGGTTCGCATGATTTGGTTGTTCACGCGATGTCGCTTCATTGGGCAGATGATCCCGTTGGACAGCTGGTCCAGTCACGGCTGGCGCTGGAGCCTGATGGGCTGCTTATTGCAATATTCTTCGGTGGTCAGACCTTGCACGAGTTGCGCACTGTTTTGGCGGAAGCAGAGGCGCGGGTAAGCGGTGGGCTTTCGCCGCGTGTTTTGCCGATGGGTGACCTGCGTGATCTGGGTGGTTTATTGCAACGGGCGGGATTTGCGCTGCCCGTGGCCGACAATCGCACGATTACTGTGCGGTACAAAAGCCTGGGCGATCTGATCCGTGACCTGCGTGGAATGGGCGAAACCAATGCGCTTGCCAATCGACATCGCGCTGTGGCGGACCGGCGCCTGTTTCAAGAAGCCGAAAGTTTGTACCGGGCGCAATTTTCCGACGACGACGGGTACCTGCTTGCGACCTTTGAGATGATATTTCTGACAGGCTGGGCCCCGCACGAAAGCCAGCCGAAACCTCTTCGCCCCGGATCGGCGAAAGGCCGACTTTCGGAGGCTTTGGGAACGCAAGAACGCCCAACAGGCGATCACATCGCACCACCGAGACGTTGACCTGGGCTTTATTCCGGTTATTTGACCTGTCAGGGGGAAGACTTTGACCGGAAGACCGCCTAAAATGATTGACGAGAAATCGATGCAGGAAGCCACATTGGCGAACAACGCCCCTCACGATAGCAACCCACATCTCCCCGCGGACCACCCCCCGGTGGCGCGGGAAAAGATCGGCATTCTTGTTGCCAACCTTGGAACCCCGGACGGATATGACTATTGGTCCATGCGCCGATACCTGAACGAGTTCCTCTCGGATCGTCGGGTCATCGACTATAATCCTTGGATTTGGCAACCGCTTTTGCAGGCTGTGATCCTGACGAAACGCCCGTTTTCAAGTGGCGCTGCCTATAAGTCGATCTGGAATGAGGCGCAGGGCGAGAGCCCCTTGATGACGATCACCAAAGCCCAGACCAAGAAAATCAGTGACGTGATGGCCGAACGTTTCGGCGATCAGGTTCTGGTTGATTTCTGCATGCGCTATGGCAACCCTTCGACGCAATCAAAGGTCCGCATGATGGTCGAGCGTGGATGCCGTAAGATACTGTTTTTCCCACTTTATCCGCAATACGCTGGTGCAACGACTGCTACCGCAAACGATCAATTTTTCCGCTCGGTAATGGCCGAGAAGTGGCAGCCGCCAGTGCGGACCGTACCGGGCTATTTCGACCGCCCGTCTTATATTGATGCTTTGGCGCAATCGGTTGAACGAGCCTATGGCGTGATGGAAACCAAACCAGATATTCTCGTGTGTTCCTACCACGGGGTCCCGCAGCGATATTTGATGGAAGGCGACCCCTACCATTGTCAGTGCCAGAAGACGACGCGCCTTTTAAAAGAACGCCTCGGCTGGGACAACAGCGAGATCGTGACCACCTTCCAAAGTCGCTTTGGGCCCGAGGAATGGCTTCAACCCTATACTGTCGAGGAAGTCGCGCGGCTTGCCGAGGGCGGCAAGAGGCGGATCGCAGTGATCGCGCCCGCGTTTTCGGCCGATTGCATCGAAACGTTAGAAGAGATCAACGAAGAGATCCGCGAAAGCTTCGAGGAAGCGGGCGGCGAACACTTCACCTATATCCCTTGCCTTAACGACGATGACGCCCATATCGCGGCGCTTTCAGAGGCAATTGAGGACAATTTGAAGGGGTGGATCGAGTCGCGTCCACTTGGCTAAGCGACCACCCGGTATAGACATCGAACCGACAATAGTGACGGCGCCTTCTGGGCAAGACCCATTTTGCGGCAAACTGTCTCGGAGGCAGTGTTTCCTGGTTGCATCCCCGTTGATGAGAGCCTGAAATCCATAGCGACCCCGCATGGGAAGCCTGGGCTATCGCGCCAAAGATCCGGGCACGTTCTTCGCCACGTCTTTCCTAGGCGGTTGCGGGCAGTCCCCTGAAAACGGGCCTGGTTTGGAACACTCTCATGTGACTCGTCTGTCAGATCAGCAAACCCAACCGCCCGGCCATCGCAGGTGAAGCGGGGGTCATCGCGTGTCATGCGAAAACCTCTCGAGACCGCAGCGCAATACGATGCACTGGGCCTCGGGCCGGAAAAATTCATTGCTCAGAGCAAAACATCCCGCCTGATGGACGCGATGGTGACAAAATCCCGAAGGTTGGCAAGCTGCTAGATCAACAAAACCTGCGTGCCGACCTTGGCGAGATCGTAAAGTTCGGTGATATGTTCGTTATAGAGGCCGATACAGCCGTTGGACGAGCGACGCCCGATCTTGCGCGTGTCGTGGGTGCCATGGATGCGGTAATAGGCCCAGGTCAGGTGCAGCGCCCGGATGCCGAGCGGGTTGTCGGGGCCCGGAGGCATGTAATCCGGCCAGTCTGGGTTGCGAACCTTCATGGCAGGCGTCGGGCGCCAGTCAGGCTCGGGATCTTTCACCACAACCTTGGTGCGACCGCGGCGCGTCAGATCTTCACTTAACGGCACTGATGTTGGGTACAGTTTATAGGTCGACTGTGACTCGTCCCAGTAGTGTAATGCGCGCGATGTGATATCGACGAGGATCGCGCCATTCCGCAAGTTGTCGAAATAGGGCTGCCAATCAAGAGCGCGGAAACTGGAGGCGTTGCGGCGGACGGTCTGCCCGTCCTGCTCGGAACCGTCAATTGACTGCGCCAACGCGGGGGCCGCAAGAACAGATGCGCTTGTTGCGAGAAACGCGCGCCGGTTGAATTTAGGGCTCGAAAAGTCGGTCATTTGGATTCTCTTTGAACAAGGCGTTGCCCTTAACACTAATGCTCCTTTGCAACATCTACAATTCACAGCAGCGTTAGTTGGCCGACTGTGTGACACTTACGTTTGAACCGGGCGAAAGTTCGCTGTATGGCAGTAAAAATTGACCAAAGGCCCTGTATCCATGATCCGCACACTTTTTTCCCTTGCTATGGCGCTTGTCGTTGCTGCTTGCGCGACCCCGGAACTACTGATTGGTCCGGACGGTAAGCCGTTACCGCGGATTTATATAATCGATGATGGCGACACGGCCGATATCCAGTTTCGCGTTTTGGACGGGGTTAACGCGCTTCGAGGTGCATCTGGCGCCGGTCCGGTGCGATTGTCGGCAGAGCTAAATGCGGCCGCCGCCACCCATGCGCGCGATATGTCCGTCCAAAATCGTCCCTGGCATTTCGGGTCGGACGGATCGAGCCCGCTTGATCGGGTTGCACGCGCTGGATATCAGGGCGGCCTGCTCGGCGAAAACATTTCGGAAACGTATGAGACCGAATTGGAGACCCTTTCGGCGTGGATGGAGCAACCTGACACACGCACTGTCATACTGGATTCGCGCGCAAATGATCTTGGCTTCGCCTGGTTTCAGGAGCCGAACGGGAAAATCTGGTGGACAATGATTGTGGGCGCACAGAGCGCAGGCGTGCGGCCGTCTACTTAAAGATCGACACAAAGGTACCGTTTGGAACCATCGCGTAAACTTCTTCCATTTCATCGTTAGAGATGGCGACACATCCCCACGTCCAGTCGGGCTTTGGTTTGCTGATCAGTGTCCCTTCACCGTGGATAAAGATATCCCCGCCCGGGTCCTCCCCCAAAGCTTTTGCCTCGGCGATGTCGTGCCTGTTGGGATAATCGATCCCGATCGAAAGGTGGAAGCGGCTGTCCGGGTTACGACGGTCAACGCGATAGTGTCCCTCTGGGGTTCTGCCGTCACCTTCGACCTTTTTGTCGCCCGCAGGGGCAAAGCCCAGCGCAATATCGTAGGATCTGAGCGCTTTGTTCCCATGCAAAAGATACATTTTGCGCTTTTCTTTAAGCACAATCACCCGCGTCACTTCGGGACCAGAATAGCTTTGAAACTTTGACGCACAGGCCGACAGTGCCGTTGCCAGCATGCCGAAAAGTGCGAAACGCCTTGTAAATCGCATGATCCTTGCTCGACCCTTTTGCCTCAAACTTCCTATAACGCAGCGAACACTCTATGTGAATCCACTTCATGCAAGCGTCAGTCCTGCCGCCACCTCAACATGAGGAGACCAGCGAAACTGGTCCACAATATCAATCCAATCGAGCCTGTATCCCGAATTCGTTAAGATTGCGGCATCCCGGGCGAAGGTGACCGGGTTACACGAAATCGCCGCAATGCGTTGCACTTTTGCAGCAGCGATTTCATGGATTTGTGCTTCGGCGCCGGCTCGTGGCGGGTCAATCACAATCGCATCAAATCGTTGAAGTTCATCAGGCGTAAGGGGGCGGCGGAACAGATCGCGGCGCTCGGTTGTGACACGCTTGACGCCTTTTGCATGGCGCCAGCCCGCATCGAGGGCGTCGAGAAGTGACTGTTCACTTTCGACGGCGTGAACCTCGGCTGCTAGGGAAAGCGGCAGCGCAAAAGTGCCGCATCCAGCAAAAAGATCGAGAATTTTGCCAGCCCCCCCGACGGCATCTTTGATCGAGGTAAGCAACGCAAGCTCGCCTTCTGCCGTAGCCTGAAGGAAAGCACCTGGCGGAACAGGAACAGGGGCTGTCCCCATACGCAAAATGGGGGCCACGCGTTGCGCAATGACCTCGTCATCCCAGCTTATCCGGGCAAACCCTGCCGTGTTGGATATCTCGATCAAGACTTGCCGTAAATCGTTATCGAGCGGCTTACCATCGGTTACGGCAACGTCTAATCCGGTGTCAGTATCTGTCACGGAAAGCCGCAGCGAGCTTTTGCGCGAGGCGCCGATACGCGTGATATCTTCAAGCGCGGGCAGTGCTGCGAGAAGAGATGGCCTCACGATCTGGCAGTCGGGAACAGCGATCACAACGTCACTTGCGGGGCCATGGAAGCCGACGATTGCGCCCTTCTTCGTCCGGCGCCCTGTAAAGGCGGCGCGGCGGCGCGATGACGCGGGCGATGTGTGGAGGCGACGCAAGGGCGCCGACAGACCGACAGCGCCCAAAGCGCGGGTTACAACATCTTGCTGCCATCCAGCCACAAAGGCATCCGAGGCGTGCTGCAAAGCGCAGCCACCGCATGTTTTGTAGTGCCGACATTTCGGTGAAACACGGTCCGAAGACGGCGTAACAATCCGCGGTGCGGTAAGGCGAGTGCCGTCCAAATCACCTTCAACCGTTTCACCAGGAAGGGTCCGGGACGCAAAAATCGGGCCATGCGCAATGCCATCGCCCTGGTGTCCAAGTCGCTCAATCGTAACTTTAGTCATCTATTCTGCGGCCTCCCGGACCCCGATAAAACCGCCAGACTGACGCTGCCAAAAGCGGGCGTAGAGGCCGTTGGCCTCGAGCAATTCGTCATGGGTGCCCGCTTCCACAATGCGGCCCTCGTCAAGAACAACAATTCGATCCATGCGCGCAATGGTCGAAAGGCGGTGGGCGATGGCAAGAACGGTTTTGCCTTCCATTACAAGATCGAGCGCGGTTTGAATTGAAGCTTCGACTTCGGAATCGAGCGCACTGGTCGCCTCGTCCAGAACCAGTATTGGCGCGTCCTTCAGAAATGCGCGGGCCAACGCGATACGCTGCCGCTGTCCACCCGAAAGCTTGACGCCGCGCTCGCCAAGATGCGCGTCGTAGCCTGTGCGGCCCTTATGGTCCTCAAGGCCCAGAATAAAGTCATGGGCCTCGGCGCGGCGAGCGGCCGCTTCGATGTCGGCCTCGCTTGCACCGGGCTTGCCATAAAGGATGTTGTCACGCGCCGCGCGATTAAACATGGCGGTTTCCTGAGTGACCATGCCGATCTGGCGTCGAAGACTTTCCTGTGTAACCTCCCGCACATCATGTCCGCCGACGAGCACACGGCCGCCTTCTGTATCGTAAAGCCTGAGCAGAAGCGAAACGAGTGTTGACTTGCCCGCGCCCGAAGCGCCAACAATACCAAGCTTTTCGCCCGCCTGGACATTTAGCTTGATCCCTTCAACGCCACCGGTCTTCCGGCCATAGGCGAAATTGACGTCGTCGAACTGGATCGATGGCTCGATAGTGGCGAGGACTTTTGCATCGGGGCTGTCGGTCAGGGTGCGCGGTGGCGTCAGAGTGTTCATGCCGTCCTCGACCTCACCGACGTTGGCGTAAATCGCCATCAGCACGTGGCTTACCCAACCCGTCATCTGCGCGATCCGAATTGAGATCGCGCCGGCAGCTGCAATGTCACCTGCGGTCGCGGCGCCTTGGCTCCAGAACCAAAGCGTGCCGCCGATCAGCATCACGGGCACCATTCATGCGACCGCCATCAGACAGAAGCGGAACGTTGCTGCTATAATACCGTAGTCCAAAGCGCGCTCGCGGAAACTGCGGACAGCCTCGGTCGCGGCGGTCTCTTCGTGGGCGTCGTGCGCGAAGAGCTTCACCGTTTTGACGTTTGTGATTGTGTCGACGATCTGCCCCGTAACCATCGCGCGAGCATTTGCGCGGGCTTTTGACCGTTTGCGGATGCGCGGCATAAACCAGCGGATCATCAGCAAATACAACAACAGCCAAGCGCCAAGCGCCAAGGCCATCCAACCGTTTATCGAGGTGAGCAGCAGTGCAGACGCGATAAGCGAAGCAATCGCAAAGAATAGGACGTTGATAACCTCGCCCGCGACATCGGTCAGGGCGCGCGCGGTTTGCATTTGCTTCTGGGCGATGCGCCCTGCAAAGTCATTGTCAAAAAACGTGACCGCCTGCCCAAGCGTCCAGCGATGGAGGCGCGTCAGAACAAGCGGGTTGAGGTTTGGCAACACAACGACGGCGTTGGCCAGAGATGACAGGCCAAAGAACAGCGGACGCGCTATGACAAAGAAGCCAAGCACCAGAAGCACGAGGCTCCAATTGGCGTTTAAAAAATCGCTTGGATCCGATCCGATCGCCGTGTCGATCACATGTCCAAGCAGGATCGCTGACATAACTTCAAGTGTGCCGGCTGCCGCAGAGATCAGGCCCGCGATCAAAAGTATCGGGAAGGACCCGGCAAGCGCCCAGCGAAAAAATGCGGCCAGGGTGCGCGGCGGATCGGCCTCCGCCGGCTGGAATGCGTCGATAAGATTTCCCGCGCGACGGATCATTCGGCTGCCTCGACTTCTGTCCCGATAAACCCGCCCGATTGCCGGCTCCAGAACCGGGCATATAGCCCGTCTTGAGCCAATAGCTCGCCGTGGGCGCCTTGTTCAACGATGTGTCCTGCGTCGAGAACGAGAATCCGATCCATCTGCGCGATAGTAGACAGACGGTGAGCAATCGCGATCACGGTTTTGCCCGCCATCATGCCGTAGAGCGTTTTCTGAATCTCGGCCTCGACCTCGGAATCAAGTGCGCTGGTTGCTTCGTCCAGAATGAGGATGGGCGCATTTTTCAAAATAACGCGCGCAAGGGCGATCCTTTGGCGCTGACCACCGGACAGTTTCACACCGCGTTCGCCGACGTGCGCATCATAGCCAGTGCGTCCCTCAGGGTCCTCGAGAGCCAGGATGAACCCATGCGCTTCGGCGCGATGCGCGGCCTCAATCATGTCGGTCTCGCTCGCCTCTGGTCGGCCATAGAGGATGTTGTCGCGGACAGAACGGTGCAAGAGCGAGCTATCCTGTTGGACCATACCGATGTGGGCGCGAAGGCTGTCTTGCCTTACCTTTGTGATGTCCTGATCGTCGACCGTTATGACACCACTGTCAGGATCGTAAAACCGCAACAGAAGCTTCACGAGGGTCGATTTCCCAGCGCCTGACCGCCCTATGAGACCGATTTTTTCGCCAGGATTAATCGTTAGGTCGATCTGGTCAAGGCCACCTGTTTCTTTGCCATAGTGGTGCGAGAGCGATTTCATCTCGATGCGCCCATCCGTAAGTTTAAGCGGCTCAGCGCCTCCGGCGTCGACCAGCGTGATGGGTTCAGCGATGGTTTGCATTCCCTCGGCAACAACGCCGAGATTTCGAAAAAACGACGAAAGTGACCACATAATCCAGCCGGTCATTGCGTTCAGACGCAGAACCAGAGCGGACGCGAGCGCAACGACGCCGATGGACGCCGCGCCAGTTGTCCATAGCCAGATGCCCCAGCCAACAACAGCAACGATAAGAAACCCGTTAATCAGGGTCAGGAAGACATCCATGATGGTGTAGAGCCGCATTTCCAATTGGAATGTGACGCGCGAATGCTCGATTGCTTCGCGGGCATATTCGCGCTCGACGTCTGTATGCGCGAACATCTTGACGGAATGGATGTTGGTATAGCTGTCAACAACGCGCCCTGTGACCGCGCTTCGGGCATCGGATGCGGCCTTGCTGGCCGGGCCAACGCGCCGCACAACCCAACGCACCAGCATCAGATAAAGCACCAGCCAAATCGCCAGCGGAATCATTAGCCGTGGATCTGAGCCTGACAAAAGGATGAATGCGCCGCCAATATAGGCGATGGAATAGGCCATCGCGTCAAAAACCTGAAAGATCGCCTCGCCTGCGGCTGGTGGTGTTTGCATGATCCGGTTTGCAATGCGTCCCGCAAAATCATTTTCGAACCACCCTACGGATTGGCGCATTACATGGCTGTGCGCGCGCCACCGGATCAGCGTGCCGAAATTTGGCAGGATCGCGTTATTGAGAAACCCCACGTCTATTGCTTGAATAATCGGGCGCACGATCAGCAGGAACAGCGCAAGCATCAGCATCTCGACACCGTATTCGGCCCAGTATGTATCCGGATCGGTATCCGTCAGCGTATCAACAAGACGGCCGAGGTAAGCAATGAGCCAGATCTCAATCAGCGCGCTAAGCATGGTCAGCACGCCGGTTACGGCAAAGACCCTTTTGAAGGGCTGGCAGTAATCCCAGATGAATGCCCACAGCTTTTGGGGTGGCCGGTCGGTGACGGGATACGCGCAATAGGGATCAACAAGATTTTCTAGGTATCGAAACATGGCGGGCGCTCCGGGAGGTCGGGCAAAATGGCAATATGACAGGGTTGGCGCTGCGCGAACCCAAAACAGGATTGGGCCGGTTAGCTATCCGGGATGCAGATCCTGTAAATCATAGTGCGCCCTCCTTATTCGACCTGCCCGTCGTACCCGATTGCGGCCTGCCTGTCATCACTCTTTCAGGGCAATCTCAAGCAAGGCCTCCCGATCAAGCCCAAAATCGCTTTTGATCCAAGCGGTTTCTGCCCGTTTTAAAGCGGCCCCAAGCGCTGGTCCTTGGAGGCGGTCCAGCAGATCGCGGGCTTTTAGGGGGAACTCAGCTTTGGCGGCACGCTCGATCAGCGACGCTGTATTTGGGGCCAAAGGTTGTTCTGTCAAAGCCTGACGCAGCAAGATGACGCTCCATGCTACGGACGTGCCGTGCCGCCATGCGATTTCCGAAAGTCCGGTTAAGTTAGAGACAAAATCGGTGAGCTGATTTCGCTTTTTCGCGTCCGAACGAGACAGCCTAAGGCGATCCGTGGGGTCCAGACCGCCCAGCGCAGCAAGGCGCCGCAGGGGATCCGGCGGCTGAACAGCCTCGCCTTCAAGGTGGACCAGCGGCGCGACCCATTGTAAACTTGCGCCGGGCAAAATGGCGCTCAAAGCACCGGTCGAAAACATGCCCGCCAAGGCGGGCGCCGGATCGTTTGCCGCGAGAAGCTTGAGCATTTCGGCTCCGACCCTTTCGCCGGCAAGGCTGTCGAGCCCTTCGAGATTGCTTGCAATCGCGGCCAGCGCGTCGGCGTCGAGACCTTGGCCGGGATCACCATATTGCGCGTGAAACCGAAAAAATCGCAGGCTTCGCAGGTAGTCCTCTTTGATCCGTGCATCCGCGTTTTCGATGAAGCGAACCCGACGGGCAAGAAGGTCGGGCAGGCCATTGAGCGGATCCTGAACGCCCCCTGCTGCATCTACGTAAAGGGCATTCATGGTGAAGTCGCGGCGGCGGGCATCCTCACGGATATCATTTGTGAAAACCACAACCGCGCGTCGGCCGTCGGTTTCAATATCGTGACGAAACGTTGTGACTTCGAATGCAGTCTTGCCAGAGACAAGCGTGACCGTGCCGTGCTCAAAGCCTGTGGGAATGGCCTTCAGCCCGGCAGATCGCGCAAGCCGAGTGGTTTCTTCTGGCGTTGCTGACGTCGCGATATCGATGTCGCTGACGGGGACACCCAAAAGAGTATTTCGCACACACCCCCCAACCGCAAACGCCTGATGGCCCGCAGCGGCAAGCACCGTGAAAACACGCTGGGTATCAGCGCTGTTCAGCCAGTCTGCGTCAATCCGCTTCATCCGCCATCCGATCAGCTAAGGCGCACAACATGCGCGCGGTTGCC
Source organism: Boseongicola sp. (assembly GCF_057460485.1). Classification (NCBI taxonomy): domain Bacteria; kingdom Pseudomonadati; phylum Pseudomonadota; class Alphaproteobacteria; order Rhodobacterales; family Paracoccaceae; genus Boseongicola; species Boseongicola sp. The sequence continues at coordinate 3,266 of NZ_JBVCWP010000037.1, read as the reverse complement.
CCCCAGATGTAATAGGGTCCCCATGGCACCGTAAAGTAGGCGCGCCGGGCTCCTCGCCAGCGGCGCGACTGGACCGAATAGCGAGACCGGTCCAGAACATGCGCAAGCGGAACCTCGAACACCTCCGCGACCTCACCCGGCTCTGGCAGGAGTGTGACTGGTTTCTCGACAATCGCCAATACAGGTGTGACTTGAAAACCGGTGACCGTTTCGTGGGACGGCAGAGCGCCGATCACGTTTACCGCTTGCACAGGGAGGCCGATCTCTTCTTGTGCCTCTCGCAAGGCAGTTGCTGTGGCATCGGCATCGCCCGCGTCAACTTTGCCGCCAGGAAAGGCAATTTGCCCGGGGTGGTGTTTTAACGTCGGCGCCCGCTTGGTCAGCAATAGGGCTGGGCCTGACGGCCGATCTGCAAACGCCACCAAAACAGCGGCTGGGCGCAGCAGCCGCCCTTCGGGCAGCAAGACATCCGCGTTCAAGTCGTAGTCAGATGACGTATGTCCTGGTTTTGCCAGCGCCAATTCGAGGCGCTGGCGCAAATCACAAGTCATTTTCTTCGGCTTCAAACCCCAGCGTTTTTGGATCGAATTCGTAGTGTGATCCACAAAACTGACAATCTGCGGTCACGATACCATCGTCTGTCGTCATGTGGCCGATGTCTCGCGCCGAATAGATTGAAAGCGACTGGCGCACCCGATCAGAAGAGCACGTACATCCAAACACGACCGGCTGCGCATCAAAAACACGTGGCCCGTCCTGATGGAAAAGTCGCACCAGCAAGTCGGTCGGCTGAACAGTCGGACCAATCAACTCAATCTCTTCCGCCGTATCGAGCAGCACATTGACGTGAGTCCAGTTCTCGGACTCATCGCCCCCAAGCACATCATCCGCCAACAAAAGCCCCCCCTCGCCAGACCCTGCGTCGGCCACAGAGGGTGAGGCTTTTGGCATCTGCTGAACCATAATGCCGCCTGCACGCCAATGCATGTCTTCGCCCGGCGATTGTGTTTGACCAAAGCTTAAAGCAAAGCGCGTCGGCAGCTGTTCGGACTGCGCAAAATAAGTTTCGGCACAGGCCGACAGTGATCCCCCTGCAATCGGTGTTATTCCTTGATAGGGGACCGTGCCTGCTCCTTGATCGATGAGGATGGCAAAGTATCCATTGCCAATTTGGCTGAAAGGGTCTGCGGTCAGATCAAGTCTGTCCTCGTCATAGCTGGCATAGGCGCGGATGCGCGCCGGCGCGCCGTCGTTGGTCGGGCCATAGTAGTCCGTGGCGATCAGCCTAGCTGGGCCGTCACCGCGAATTTGAATTGACAGCTTCCAGCGAAGCTTGATTGTCTGGCCAATGAGGGCAGTGAGCAGAGTGGCTTCAGCCACCAGAGCTTCAATTAGGGTGGGATAATCATGCTGCGAGAGCGCTTGCTGAAGCATCCCGTCCAAGCGCGCGACGCGGCCGCGAGTGTCGGTGCGGTCAAGCTGGAACGGCAGGACTGTATCGTCCCAGGCGATTTTTGATCCGATATTCATGGGGTTTCCTTACGCAACGCGCGGGTGCATACCGCGACTATATAGGGGCTGCAAGGCGAGGACCAAGGGCATGATCCCTCGAATGGGAGAACCGGTCTTGTCCGGCCAACGATACAGGCGGCGTCCGGGCATCTACGCGGTGCTACTGCGCGGCGATGCTGTGCTGATGACCTATCAATCTGAGCCTGAGCCTGAAATCCAGCTACCGGGCGGCGGTATTGATCCCGGAGAGCATCCTATTCCGGCACTTCACCGTGAAGTTTTTGAGGAAACCGGATGGCGGATTGATAAGCCTCGTAGGCTTGGGGCATTCCGAAGATTCACCTTTATGCCCGAGTACGATCTATGGGCCGAGAAGGTTTGTCACATCTACTTGGCGCGGCCCGTTTTGTGTCTTGGGCCGCCGCTGGAGGCAGCACATACAGCTGTTTGGATGAGCCTACCCGACGCGGTTGACCGTGTTGCAAATGAGGGTGACCGGCTTTTTTTGGAGCGGTGCATTCGTTAGCTCAGAGCTAATCGCTCAAGGACAGCTGCTGACAGATCATCGCAAAAATCTGCGCGCCCAGAAACACCAGACAACCCGTCTTGCAGCGCTTCAACAAACTGAAGGCCGCGCCTTACAAACACTTCAATAAAAAGCTCTTCGAGGCCTTCATCGTCAAGAAGCGCATCATCTGCGTAGCCCATGCATTTGGGGATCCCGTCCGAGCAAAGGCGGTCTCTGGTTTCCAGTCGACTCTGAAATGACGAAACCTCGGCATTGGGAATAAGGCCGATGGGCATGCAGAACGAAGATGCGTATTCTATACCTCCATCAGCGCGGGGAATGGCCGGGCCTGGGCGGCCTGCCAGTGAAAGTGTCGCCACTCCAGTGCTTGGGTCGGCATCCGCCAGGATAATCGTCAGATACCTATCGGTCCCAATCTCGGCGACAAGTCGGTCGTTTAGCGCGGTGTACATTAGGTCTGGCGGACGCACCGTTCGATTGCCCTGTTCGTCTCTCGCCAATGCAAAGTTTCGGGCGGGCGGCGCCAAATTAAGAAAGTCTTAAGGGGCTTTGACGGGAAGTCGTCCGCGCCGCCGTCAAGTCCGAGAATGCCGGCAATACGTCGGACGGCAATCGCGGAAATCCTTCGACACCTCGCGCATCAAGGCGAACTAAAATGAGCGGTCAACCTCTCGTGGGACGTCCGGTGGCGGAATGGAGAGTTTCTTCGGCAAGCTAACCGGAAAGGACAAGCGTGCGGCCAAAACGACAAAACCCGAAAGGCCAGCGAAGCTACGGCAGGTCGCGAAGAAGAAGAAAAGACTGAAGACGGCGCGTTTCATTCCAGCGCGTTGGGAAATATAAACGGCGCGCTTAGCGCAAACATCAATGCCGTGCTGGCCCATATGCGGAACGGAAACGAAAATGGTCCCGTGGGCCATGTCGCCGCGTTGGCCGCTGCAACCGCCAGTGCCGAAGCGGGTCAAGTATTGTTGGATCGCGCAGCACTTTTTGATCTGCTTGCAAATTCGTCCTGCGGCAGCGGGGAAGAAAACTATTCTGCGATTGATGGGACGACGGGGAGATAGGGCGGACGCGCGAGGAAGACCAACTTTTATCTGACTTGCAAAGTCGCTTCTCTGAGCAGGATCGGATCGCCAAACAGGAAGCCGTCGACAACGCCGTCGATGATCTGGGCGGCGAAGACGCGTGCGGCAAAGCGGAAAACCGTTGCCTGACCGACGAT